>JBAUGC010000964.1:0-6811 GCA_049679485.1 Xanthobacteraceae bacterium | reverse complement strand
GCCCGGTATTTAGGTGCAAACCGCCATAGTGTCAAACTAACGGGCAAGGCGGGTTTACTGGCTGGCAAAATGTCGGTGCCGCAATGTGCGCAGCGCTGTAATCGCCAACAGCGCGGTCAGTGCGTCGAGCACGGCGACGATGATGAACACGGCGGTCCAATTTCCCGTCATTTGTTTGAGAAACGCCGCTGCAGGCCCCCCGAGGATCGAGCCGACGCCTTGGGCGATGTAGAGAAAACCGTAATTGGTCGCTGCGTATTTCGGGCCAAAGGTGTCGGTTAATGTCGAAGGAAACAGCGAAAAGATTTCGCCCCAGCCGAAGAAGACGAGCCCGGTCAGCGCCACAAACAGCGCCGGCTGGTTGATGAAGGCAAACAAGATCAAGATGGCGATCGCCTCCAGCGAAAAGGCGAGCGCCATGGTCGCTTCGCGGCCGATATGATCGGACACCCAGCCGAAGAAGGGGCGGGTCAGCCCATTGGTGACGCGGGAGAGCGTCAGCGACAATGGCAGCGCCGCCATACCGAGCACCAGCATGTCGGCGACCCCGAATTCCTTCGCGAATGGCCCGACATTGGAAACCACCATCAGGCCTGAGGTCGACATCATGCTCATCATCAGGAACAACAGATAGAACACCGGATTCCGCAGCATCTCGCGCGGCGAATAGCTGCGATGGGTCTGCTGGGCGGCGATTGCAGCGGCGGGCATCGAGCCTGGAACCTGATAATTCTCCGGCGGCACGCGCAGCCCCTGCGCGGCGAGGATACCGATCACGCCTTGGATGATCCCCCAAATGACCAGCGTCTGCGCGTAGCCGGCGCTTTTGATCATACTGTCGATGGGAAAGCTGGTGAAGACGGCGCCGAAGCCGTAACCCGCAGCGGCAAGCCCGGTCGCGAGCCCGCGGCGGTCGGGAAACCATCGCACCATCAGACCGACTATGCCGACGTAAATGATGCCGGTGCCAAATCCACCGAGCACACCATAAGTGAAATAGAGCGCCCAGAGATTATCCACGTAGGCGGAGGCGACCCAGCTGCCGCCTGACAGCAACGCGCCGATGGCGATCAGCGCGCGCGGGCCGAAGCGATCGACCATATGGGCCTGCAACGGCGACAGCCAGGTTTGCAGAATAATCAGGAGCGAGAACGTCCACTGCAATTGCGCCAGTGTTGTTCCAAGCTTTTGATTGAGCGGGCCGGTGAACAGCGTCCAGACATATTGCGGGCTGGAGATCGCCATCATGGCGATGATGCCGAGGATCAGCTGATTCCAGCGATTGAGATACCAGGCGGTACGCCCGGTCTGGACGGCAATGGTCATGGTGGCGGCCTCGCGTCCCGGCGAGATCAACAAAACAAAGCGTATCGGCGACGCGATCAGACGGCAAGCGAGCGAGCCAGCAGGCCCGGTTAGCCAGCGCCGGTTGAGGCCGGCAGCTCCGCGTGAATGTCAAAGCGAGCGAGCGCGGTTCGCGGCGCGCGGCCTGAGGTGAAAATCGCGCGGGTCGTGCCGGATTGTTTAGAGGCTGGTGCTGGGCCAAGAAGCTCGTTGACGCGCCGTGCAATTGCCGGCGCCGGATCGACAAAAGCCACCGGCCACGGGGCGAGCTGCCGCAGGCGATCAATCAGCAAGGGATAATGGGTGCAGGCCAGCACGACAGTATCCGTCCGTGCGCCCTCGTCGCGAAAGCACGGCGCGATTTCCGCGCCAATCGCTTCGTCACTGACTGGCGTTCCGGCGAGCTCCGCTTCCGCGTAGGCAGCGAGCGCTTTTGATCCGACCAGCGTCACCCGGCAATCTCCGGCGTAGTCGCGGATCAACGCGCGGGTATATTCGCGTGCAATTGTTGCCTCGGTGCCGAGCACGGCAACATGTCGGGTGACCGAGTTTGCGCAGGCGGGCTTGATCGCCGGCACAGTGCCGACAAAGGGCAGCGAGAATTTCTTGCGCAAGTCCGGCAGTACGATGGTCGAAGCGGTGTTGCAGGCGATGACAATGAGGTCGGGCCGGTGCGCCGCAATCAATTCGCCCATCAGCGCGACGACCCGGGCTACGAGCGCGGGCTCGGGCATCGCTCCATAGGGAAACGCCGCATCGTCGGCGACGTAAACGAAGTCGGTGCCCGGGCGCGTCGCCGCGATCTCACGGTAGACCGTGACACCGCCGAGCCCGGAGTCAAACACCAGAATCGTTTCGGCAACTGCCATCACGCGAGTCATGACATAAGAAATTGGCGGCCGGCAATTAGGGTCCGCTGCCGCGTGTTTACTTTAACGCCATCAGCCGAAGACACGGCGGAAGATCGTGTCGACCTGCGCGAAGTGAAAATCGAGGTCGAAATTAGCGGCGAGCTCTTTTTCGTTAAGGTATTTGCGCACCTCGGCATCGGCCTTTAGGAGCGCGAGGAAATCACCTTCGCCGCGCCAGGTCTTCATGGCGTTGCGCTGGACCATGGCGTAGGCGTCTTCGCGCGTCACGCCCTTCTGGGTCAGCGCCAGCAGCACGCGCTGCGAGTGAACGAGACCGCCGAGCCGGTCGAGGTTCTTGCGCATATTGTCCGGGTAGACAATCAGCTTGTCGACGATGCCGGCGAGGCGAGTGAGGGCAAAATCGAGCGTCACCGTCGCGTCGGGTCCGATCATGCGCTCGACCGAGGAGTGCGAGATGTCGCGTTCGTGCCACAGCGCGACATCTTCGAGCGCCGGGATCACATAGGCGCGGACCATGCGCGCGAGCCCGACCAGATTCTCCGACAGCACCGGGTTGCGCTTGTGCGGCATAGCGGATGAGCCCTTTTGCCCAGCCGAGAAATACTCCTCCGCTTCCAGAACCTCGGTGCGCTGCAGGTGGCGGATTTCAGTTGCCAGCCGCTCGATCGAGGAGGCAACGACTCCGAGGACCGCGAAATACATGGCATGGCGGTCGCGCGGGATAACCTGGGTCGAGATCGTCTCGACCTTCAGTCCCATTTTCTCCGCGACGTACGCCTCGACGCGCGGATCGACTTGCGCGAACGTGCCGACGGCGCCTGAAATCGCGCAGGTCGCGACTTCGCCTCGCGCCGCGACCAGGCGCTTCTTGGCGCGCGCGAACTCCGCATAGGCATAAGCGAGCTTAAGCCCGAACGTCGTCGGCTCCGCATGGATGCCGTGCGAGCGGCCAATGGTTGGGGTGAACTCGTATTCCATCGCGCGGCGTTTGAGTGCGGCGTTGAGTTTTTCCACGTCGGCGATCAGGAGATCGGCGGCGCGTACAAGCTGGACGTTGAGGCAAGTATCGAGCACGTCCGACGAGGTCATGCCCTGGTGTACGAAGCGCGCTTCCGGGCCGACGAGCTCGGCCAGATGGGTCAGGAAGGCGACGACGTCGTGTTTGGTCTCGCGCTCGATTTCCTCGATGCGCGCGATATCGAATTTGGCGTCTTTGCCCTTGGCCCAGATTTTCGCCGCCGCCGCCGGCGGAATAATCCCGAGTTCGGCCATGGCGCTGGCGGCATGCGCCTCGATCTCGAACCAGATGCGAAAGCGCGTTTCCGGCGACCAGATCGCCGCCATTTCCGGCCTTGAGTAACGTGGGATCATCGATAATCTTCAGGTCAGCGGCGAAGCGCCTGTTTGCGAGCGGAACCGCGGCTTGGTTTGGCCGATAACGTGATACCCAAGGCGCGGTTGATCCGCATCATTGTGCCAAATTCGGGATTACCCTTTTGTCCAAGTGCTTTATACAAGCTTTCCCGACTCAATCCCGTCTCATTAGCTATACGAGTCATGCCCCGGGCACGGGCGACAACATTGTAGGCGTCCCGAATGAACTCTGGGTCGCCGGTTTCGTATGCCGCAGTGATGTATTCGACCTGCGCATCTCGCGTGGTCAGATAGTCCGCAGCGTTAAAGCGTGTTGTTTTCATCGTTCCCATATCTCCACCAACGCCCGCGCCCTGGCAACGTCGCGCCCTTGAGTTCGCTTGTCGCCCCCGCACAACAAAAGGACGATCCTCTCACCGCGGCGGATGAAATAGATGCGGTATCCTGGGCCATAATCGATCCTCATCTCCATTAATCCGCCGCCCAAGGACTTTGAGTCACCGGGGTTGCCCTGCTCCATGCGGCGAATTCGAGAGACTATTCGCGCACTGGCTCTGCGATCTCGCAACCGGTGCAGCCACTCCCGAAATTCATCGGTCTGCTGCACGTCGATGATGTTCATCCGGTAATGTATCCCATAGGATACGCATAATCAAGGGCTCAACAATTCGATGCTCAATGGCGAAGAACTGGATTTATCGCTTACCAATTCGGCGGGCTACGCCGCGAAGCGGGCGCGATCGTGCGGCTGCCGAAAGTCGACCGGCGTTCCTTTCGGAATGATGCCGGTCGGATTGACGCGGCCGATCGAGTAGTAGCCCATGACGTAATAGCGCGGCTTGACCGTCTCGGCGACGCCCGGGACCGCATAGAGTTCACGCATGTAATTCAGGAGATTTGGATAATCGGCGATCCGGTTCCTGTTGCATTTGAACAGCGAGAAATAAGCCACGTCGAACCGCACCAGCGTAGGGAACAGCCGCCAGTCGGCCTCGGTAATCTGATTGCCGACCAGATAACGCTGGCGTCCGAGCCGGGCCTCGATTTCGTCCAGCGTGGCAAACAGCGCGTCATAAGCTTCGTCGTAGGCGGCCTGCGAGCGGGCAAAACCGCAGCGATAGACTCCGTTGTTGACGGTGGCATAGACCTGCGCGTTGACCCGATCGATCTCGGCGCGCAAGTGCGGCGGATAGAAATCCGTCGGATCGGCGCCGACGCCGGCGAACTCCGAATTGAGCATGCGGATGATTTCGGAGGACTCGTTGTTGACGATGCGCTTGCTCTTTTTATCCCACAACGTCGGCACGGTGACCTTGCCGGTATAGTGTGGATTGCTCGCGCTGTAGGCTTCGTGGAGATAGTGGAAGCCGTTCACGCGGTCCGGCGGGCAATCGGGAAAGGCCGGATTGTCTTCGTACGTCCAGCCCTCCTGGCGCAGGCCAGGAACCGCGATCGCCACGCTGATCGCGCTGTTGAGTTTTTTGAGCGCCAGAAAAATCTGGGTGCGGTGCGCCCACGGACAGGTATAGGCGACGTAGAGGTGATAGCGCCCGGCTTCGGCTTTAAAGCCGGATGAGCCGTCCGCGGTGACGTGGTCGCGAAACACGCTGTCCACTCGTTGGAAATTCCCGGCCTTGCCGATCTCGGTAACCGGGTCCTCGTCAAGCCATTTGCCGTCAACCAACATGCCCATTATGCAGCCTCCCCGCGGACGAGCGCCGCCGCCTGACGGATCGCCGCGATGTTTGTCCGATAAGATTCAGGCGTCCGATCCTTGAACACTGCCGCGCCGGCGACGAGCGCGTTGGCGCCGGCGCCCACCATCTCGGGCGCTACTTCGGGCGTAATGCCGCCGTCGATTTCAATGTCGATCGGCCGGCCGCCCGCCAGCGCGCGCAGCTTCCGGATTTTGTCGATGGCCGCGGGAATGAATTTCTGTCCGCCGAAGCCGGGATTGACCGACATGACGAGGATCAGGTCGACGAGGTCGACGACCGGGGCGACCGCTTCCGCCGGCGTTCCTGGATTCATGGTCACGCCGACTTTCTTGCCGAGCGCGCGGATGGTTTGCAGTGAGCGGTGGATATGGGGGCCAGCTTCGACATGCACGGTAATGATGTCGGCACCCGCCTTGGCGAAAGCTTCGAGATAAGGGTCGCACGGCGCGATCATCAGGTGCACATCGAACACCTTTTTGGTGTGCGGGCGAAGCGCCTTTACCACGTCCGGCCCGATAGTGATGTTGGGTACGAAATGGCCGTCCATGACGTCGACATGGATCCAGTCGGCGCCGGCTGCATCGACCGCGCGGACTTCCTCGCCGAGTTTTGCGAAATCGGCGGACAGGATCGACGGAGCGATAATGAGCGGACGAATCACCAGGGCCTCATCGACACCGGGCAAGGCTTTGCCAGAGCGGTTCGCCTAACACGCCATGCCGGGAGGGGCAACGCACCCCGCCGCACCCGGCATTATTTGCCGGGGGCTGGGTGAGAGCGTGCAGGTTTCGCTCCGCGCCAAAATGCGTTCCGCCGGAAAACGTGTTGACTTAGTGCCACTTACGCGGCGGTCCCGGTCTTGCATTGCGATGTTCGGGTAACTGCATTCACTGGCGCATCAATTGTGCACCCAGTGGCTTCGAGGAGCGTGCCATGTCCATGGTTGGCGCATCGAATGGCAATAATCCTTACGCCCAGCTTCAGGCGCTGTGGCAGCGGGGACAATCGCAAAGCAGTGCAGCGCAAGGCGATGCCCCCTCGCAATCGTTTGCACTGACGAGTTCGCAGAAAACCAGCGTGCCCTCGGCGCCGGCGGCGGCCTCTTCCAGCGCCAAGCCCGCGACTTCCGCCGGCACATTTCCGCGCTTCGAGCCGCAGACTCTGCAAACGCTCATTGCCCTGCAGGCATCTGACAACAATCGTTGACGCACAGCGCATCGTCAGCGCGTGCGACGCAATTCGCGTCGGCACGACAAGCACGTGATTTTAATCGGTGCTGATTGGTGCCGGGCCTTGTGGTCCGGCCGACGTGTGCGCATACGATTATGGCGTACCCTTAGAACTTGGCCACAACGGAGGCTCCCCTGGCGCGCACCGATGTCATCGTGCTCGGGGCCGGCATCGTCGGCACATCCATCGCGGTCCAGCTCGCCAAGCGCGGATTGTCGGTCGCGCTGATCGATCGTGGCGGTCCGGGGGAGGGCACGTCGTACGGCAATGCCG
>JBAUGC010000963.1:0-12562 GCA_049679485.1 Xanthobacteraceae bacterium | reverse complement strand
CTACGAGTTCTCCATGGAGATCGATCCCGACCGGTTGGGAAGCGGTGCGCTCAACGACCTTGCCGCGCGCTTCGGCCTCGCGCACGAACGCATCTACGGCTTCAAGCTCAATCACCCCGTCGAACTGGTCAATCTTCGCGCGGTCGGCGTCGGCGCCGTGCAAAAAATGAATCTGCCGAAGTTTGACAAGGAAGGACCGGATGCGGCTCACGCGGTGGTGGAGCAGCACCGCGCCTATTTCGACGGTAGTTTTGTTTCGGCGAACATCTATGACCGCAACCTATTGCGCGCCGGCAATCGCGTCCGTGGTCCGGCTATTGTCGCCCAAATGGACGCGACGACCGTCATCCATCCGAACCACACTGGCGAGGTCGACGAGTATCTGAATATTCTGATCAGGCCCGACAAGGCGTCCTAAGGCGCCGCGGAGAAACCAACGCAATGACTAATTTCAGCCCGCTGAGCAGTTCTGTGAGTTTTGACGACCTGCTCAAGGCTAACAAGCAGCAGTTCGACAAGGTTTTCTCCTCGCAGACCCAGGAATTGGGTCTGCTCGGCTCGAACCACCGGCCGGCGACGAGCGCGGACTTGGCCTCTGCCAGCCTCGCGTCGGAAACGGCTGCGCAGGCTTCCGATGTCTACGCGACGCTCAATGACCGGTTTGGCTCGCAATGGTCGTCCGAAGTGGTTGAGCATAAGACCGAACGCGGATCTGTGACTGTACTCTGCAAGCTGACGGTGAACGGCAGCTCGAAGATGCAGTTCGGCTCGGCGCGCGCAAACGGCGACGAGGGCGCTGCGTTGCGTCGGGCGACGGAAGTAGCGCTACGCGGCTGTGCCGAGATGTTCGGCGATGCGCCGGTATCGGAGGCGCGCACCGATATGCCGGCCCGGACGCGACCGCCGGTCGCGGGAGTGAATGGCGGCGCGCGCGGACATCGAGCCGAGGCGCCGGCGACAAAAGCCCGAGAGACCCGCCGGCTCGACACAGTTTCGCTCGATCTGATCGAGAATGCGCTGCGGAATGCGCGCCATGAAATGGATGCAGTGCTGTTCCGCTCGGCGATGTCGCCGGTGATCCGCGAACAGCACGACGAGTTCCCGATGATCTGCGACGTCAAGGGCCGCATGATCGTTGGGCAGTTCGGCTCTTACGTCTCCAACATGCTCAAGCAGAGCAACTTCGAATTGGAGCCCGGTGACGTCATCCTGCAGAACGATCCCTATGCTTGTGCCGGCGCGATCAGCCATCTGAATGACTGGATGGTGCTGGTGCCGGTCTTTCACGAAGGCGATCTGGTCGGCTTCACGTCGATGTTCGGACACATGATGGATGTCGGCGGTTCTGTGCCGGGTAGCATGCCCACGGACGCGGCCTCGATCTTCGGCGAGGGCATCCGCATTCCACCGATCAAGCTGTATGAGCGCGGCGAGGTCAACAAGGCCGCGCTCAGCGTCATTATGAACAACACCCGCACGCCGGAGATGAACTACTCTGATCTGATGGCGATCATCGCCGGCTGCCGCGCCGGCGAGAAACGGGTGATCGAGATTTGCGATCGCTTTGGCCGCGAGACGTTCAAGCAGGCTTGCGAGGCGCTGCTTGAGCGCACCAATCGTGCGATGCGCCACTTGATTGTGAAGAATTTGCCCGAGGAGCCGAAATCGTTCGAGGACTATGTTGACGACGACGGCCGCGGCAATGGTCCGTTCAAGATGAAGCTGACGGTCTGGCGCGAGGGCGACAATGCCTACTTCGATTGGACCGGCACGTCGGTGCAGGCCCCTGGCCCGATCAACTTCTATCTCCACGAGGGCATGTTCAAGATGTTCATCGGGGTCTACATGATCATGGTGTTCGACCCCCAGATATTGTTCAACGATGGCTTCTACGACGTCATCCACGTCACCCTGCCCAAAGGCTCGCTGGTACATCCCGACTTTCCGGCTTCGCTCGGCTGCCGGACGCATACACTGTCGCGGCAATTCGACGTGCTCGGCGGGGCGCTGAGCTATAACGCCCCGGAGATGGCGACCGCGGCGGGCTACGGTTCGAGCCCGCATTTCCTCTATTCCGGCGTGGACAAGTCCGGCAGATCCTTCCAGCTGATGGAAATTCTCTACGGCGGAATTCCCGGCCGTCCGGTCGGCGACGGTATGGACGGTCATTCATGGTGGCCGTTGTTTCAGAACATCCCCAGCGAATACCTGGAGACCTACTACCCGATGATGGTTGAGGCATATTCGACCATCATGGACACCGGCGGCGCCGGCAAGCACCGGGGCGGCAACGGGGTTGAGAAGATCTTTCTCCTCCTTGAGGAAGGCGACGTTTCGATTCATGACGACCGCCACCTGTCGCAGCCCTGGGGTATCCTCGGCGGGCGCCCGGCGGCGTGTTCGGAGAAATGGCTCGTACGCAAGGATGGCACCCGCGAGCCGCTCGCGTCCAAAATAGATAACGTGCGCGTCTATCCTGGTGATCGCGTGATCTTCCGCACCGCCGGGGGTGGTGGCTGGGGCGATCCTCTCGAGCGCGATCCGATGCGCACGCGCAACGATGTTGCGCGCAAGCTGATGAGCGAAGCGAAGGCCCGCGAGGAGTATGGTGTGGTCCTCGCCGGTCCCCGCCTTGAACTCGATCGCCGCGCCACCGACGACCTGCGCGAGAGCATGAAGCGCAATCGAAAAACGCCAAAACTGTTCGACTTCGGGGAGCGCAAAACCGGCACTTCTGCGCTCCGCGCTGTGCAAGCGGCATAAGCGTTAGGCAATGACAACGCAAGAACTTCGATAGGGGCGAATGTACGATGCTTGAAGTTGTAATCAGTCTCCTGATCGCCGCGATCATCCTTATCGCGATTTTCTACGTAGTCTCGATTTGGATCTACAAACGCGCGCCGTCCAATATGGGCTTCATCCGGACCGGTTTTCTCGGCACCAAGGTGTGCCTCGGGCGAGGAGCCATCGTGCTCCCGGTGTTTCACGAGATCACTTGGGTCTCGCTTGAGACCATCAAGTTCGCCGTCAGCCGTGCTCGCGAGCAGGCAGTGTTGACTGCCGACAATATCCGCATCGATGTGAACACTGAATTGTATGCCCACGTCGGCCATACCGAGCAAGCCGTTCTGAACGCGAGTCGCACGCTTGGCGAGAAGACGTTCGACGCCGACAAGGTTCGCAGTTTGCTCGAAGCAAAGGTCGTCGGCGCGATCCGCAGTTTCGCCGCCACCAAAACGCTCAAGCAGCTGCACGAGAACCGCGACGCCTTTGCGAAGGAAATAAAGGAAAGCGTCAGCGAAAGCTTTACCGCCAACGGCTTGATGCTCGAAGAAATCACGATCGTTTCGCTGGAACAGTCGACCAAGGAATATTTCCGGTCGGATAATGTGTTCGACGCCGAAGGTCTCAAGGTCATCACCGAGATCACCTCGGAAGCGCGGCGCAAGGTCCATACCACCGAGAAGCAGACGACGGTTGCGATCCGCAACAAGGATCTGACCACGCAGCTCGAATTGCTGGAAATCGAACGGCAGGAAGCCGTTGCGCGCGCCAGCCAGGACAAGGAGATCGCCAACGAGCAGGCGAAACAGCTTCGCGAGAAACAGACGTTTGTGCTCGACCAGCGCCTGGCGGTGGAGCAGCGCGAACTTGAAAACGAAAAGGCGCTGGAGCAGCTGCGTACCGAGCGCGATATCGCGTTTACGGCTGAAGCGAAGCGCCGCGAGATCGCTCAGGTGCAGAAGGAATTGGCACTGGAGCAGGAGCGCCGCGACCGCGAGATCGCGCTGATCGACAAGGCCCGCGAAGCCGAGATTGCCGAAATCACCCGCAATCTCGCCCGCGAGCGCGCCGAGCGCGACAAGGCGATCGATCTGACCACCAAGGAGCGGGAGCGGCAGGAAGCGGAAATCGTGCGCGCCACCGCGGTGGCGGCCGCCGAGGAGCGGGCGCGCGACGAGCGCCATCAGGTGAGCGAGGAAACCGCGCTTTCAGTGCGAAAGCGCAGTCTCGATACCCGCCTGGGAATCCTTCAGGTTGACCGCGACGAGGCGATCGCTCTGGCCAAGCAGGAAAAGGAAGTTTCCGACGAGCGCGCCCGAATTCTCAGCGAGCAGCAGCGCTTCGTGCTCGAACGCCGCTGGGAGGTCGAGCAGGAGGAAATCCGCAAGCAGCAGGCGCTGGAAACGGCGCAGATTCAAAAAGACATCGCCATCATCGAGGAGGCCACGCAGCGTGAGGCGGCCGAAATTCGCCGTGAGCTTGCACGCCAGCAGGAGGAGATGAGCCGCGAGATCGCGCTGATCAGCAAAGAAGGCGAACGCGAGCGCACCGATATCGAGCGCTTCCTTGCCCGCGAACAGGCGGAGCGCGATCGCGAGATCGCACTCGCGGCCAAGATGCGCGAACTCGAAATCGCCGAGACCGAGCGTCTGGCAAGCACCGCCGAACGGGAGCGGGCCGAGCACAAGGTCGAGTCGGTCCGAGTCGTAGCGGACGCCGAACGGGCGCGCCAGGTCGAGGTCATCGAGGTGAGCAAGGCGGCAGACGCGCGGCGCATCGAGGAGGAGAGCAAGGCAGCGGTGATGCGCATGCACATGATCACGCAGTCCGAGGCGCGCAAGCTTGCCGCGGAGCTGGAAGCAGTGGCGACACTCACCCGTGCGCGCGCGACTACTGAAGCGCAGAAGATCGGCGCGGACGGCATTGAACGGGAGGCGGGAGCGCGCGGTCGGGCGGAAATGGAAGTCGAGCAATTGCGTATCGCTAACGCGCAGCGTCAACTCGAAGCCGAGGCGACCGGCCTCGAGGCCAAGGCCGAAGCGCTGAAGAAGTACAATGACGCGGCGACGTTTCTTGAGCTTGCGAAGCTCCGGATCGAGGCGGAGCGGGACGTTCACATCGACCAGGCCAAGGCCATGGGAAGCGCGCTATCGGGCGCGCAAATCCGCATGTACGGCAATGGCGAAGGCACGATGGACACGATCCGCGGGCTGTTCACGCAGGGCTTCGGGATTGGTGAGGTTATCGAAGGCCGGGCGCAATCGCTCCCTGAGGGGTTGCGTCAGCGGCTGAGTGCCAACGGCATTCAGGGCCTGCTCGGCCGGCCCTATAACGGCAGTTCGTTGAAGCAGACCTATGAGCACCTCAACGCCCTGGTGCAGGAACATCTGCGAAGCAAGAAGGCACGTGAGCTTCCCTTCCCTGAAGCGCTCGTGCAGCTGGAAGGCCATGCCGGCGAAAACGAGGACATGCGCCAGGCGGTCAAAGTGCTGGGCGAATTCAATCACGAAGGCGCGCTGGACAAAGTGCCGTTCGAGTCGGTGTGGAACATGATCAACGCCGTGGCCAAATCGGCGGGCTGATGCAGCGGCGATGAATCAGCCCGACGTCATTCTCGAAAATGTCTCCAAGACCTACCCGGGTGGCGCCCGGGCAGTCATCGATTTCAACGCCGAGATCGAGCATGGCGAGTTTGTTGCCATGCTCGGGCCGTCCGGTTGCGGCAAGACGACGACGCTGCGGATGATCGGCGGCCTGGAGGAAGTGACAGAAGGCGCGATATTGATTGCCGGCAAGGACGTGACCGACCTGCCGCCGGCGCGGCGCGACACCTCAATGATGTTCCAGAGTTTCGCGCTGTTTCCGCATCGCACCGTGTTCCAGAACGTCGAGTTCAGCCTGAAGATGAAAGGCATGGAAAAGACCGCGCGCGACCGGCGCGTGTGGGACATGCTGGAAATGGTGGGGCTCACCAGTTTTGCCGACCGCCGGCCAGCCGCTCTATCCGGCGGCCAGCAACAGCGCGTCGCCCTGGCGCGCGCCTTGATCAGCCGACCCACTGTGCTGTTGCTCGACGAGCCGCTGGGGTCGCTCGATTTCAATCTGCGCCAGGCGATGATGATCGAACTGAAGAAAGTGCAGCGCGAGCTGAACATCACTTTCATCATGGTCACGCACTCCCAGCAGGAAGCGCTGTCGCTTGCCGACAAGGTCATCGTCATGAGCGACTCCGTCATCCAGCAGATCGGCACATCGCGCGAGGTGCACGAGAATCCGAGAACGAAATTTGTCGCCGAGTTCATCGGCAACAACAATCTGTTCCAGGGCCGCATCCGTTCGCGCAGCGGATCGATCGTGTTCGTCGAGTCGCTCGGACAGCTGTTATATGTGCGGGTGCCGCCGACGTTCAGGAACGTGCCGGTGGGCAAGGAGATGTGGTTTTCGGTCCGCGCCGATCTGATGAATACCGGCGACAAAGAGGACATGGCCAACCGCGTCGAAGGTAAATATATCGCCAGCGAATTTCTCGGCTCGCTCGAGACCGATGTGTTTGAAGTCGCGCCTGGACAGTATGTCCATGTCGAACAGCACCGGCACGCGCAAGACCGGGTCTACAAGATGGGCGAGCGCGAAATCCTGTGCTGGCATGCCGAGTCGGGCATTTTGCTCGAAGATTCGCGGCGGCGCCCTGAGGCGCTCGATGCGGCGTAAAGTGCTACCGCGCAGATGCCGACCAAGTACGCCCCTATGATAAATCTGAAGACAGCAAAGGCGCGCGCCCCTAAAGTGCCGTCGGGGCTGCTTGCCACGGCCGACGAAGTCGTCGAGTGATGTTGTGCGTGGCTGCTACCGTCGACATGGCCCAAAGGTGACATGCGGGTCGTGCTTGCGGGTGTCACGTCGTGGTGTCGGAGAGGCGCAAGTCTCAATCGTGAGGATTCGACAGATGATCAAATTCGGAATTGGGCAGGCGGTGCGGCGCGTAGAAGATCAACGCTTCCTGACGGGCCAGGGGCGTTACGTCGATGATATCGCACTACCCGGTATGTGCCACGGTGTGAACGTGCTTTCCCCGCATGCGCATGCGCGCATCAAGAAGGTCGATGCATCGAAGGCGAGGGCCGCGCCGGGAGTGCTGCTGGTGCTGACCGGCGCTGACGTCGCGCACGATCACCTCGGCGGGTTCACGGCCGCCATGATGCCGGAGGATCTCGGCGCGCCGAAGGGTCACCGCATTCATCAGCAGCTTTTGCAATCCGACAAAGCGCGCTTTGTGGGTGACCGCATCGCCTTCGTCGTCGCCGAAACGCTCGCGCAGGCGCGCGACGCGTCCGAAATGGTCGAGGTCGACTACGAGCCGCTGCCGGCGGTAGCGCTGCTCGAAGACGCCGCCAAGGATGGCGCGCCGAAAGTGTGGGACGACAATCCGAACGGCAACGTCGCGTTTCAACTGATGATCGGCGACCAGGCGGCGACCGATGCGGCGTTCGCGAAGGCGAAGCATCACGTGAAGCTGCGCATGGAGAACAACCGGCTCACGCCGGTGTCGATGGAGCCGCGCACCGCGATCGGCGATTACAATACGGCCGAGGACAGTTACACGCTCTACACGTCATCGCAAAATCCTCATGGCGCCCGGACGGAGATCGCGCACATTCTCCATGTCAATGAAAATCAGGTGCGCGTGGTATCGCCCGACGTCGGCGGCGGTTTCGGCCTGAAGGGCGGTGCGTTTCCGGACGACGCCCTGGTGCTTTGGGCGTCAAAGAAGCTTCGTCGCCCGGTTAAGTGGGTTGCGACACGCTCCGAAGCCATGATGACGGATCACACCGGCCGCGATCTCGTAAGCTACGGAGAGCTTGCGCTTGACGAAAAAGGAAAAATCCTGGCGATCCGCTCGCAGGCGCTATTCCAGGTCGGCGCGTATTTCGTCGGCCCGGGCATGGTGAGCGGTCTGTTCTCGATGCGCTTCATTCCGGAAGCCTATGACGTGCAGGCGATCCACGTCATGTGCAAAGGCCTGTTCACGAACACGCCGCAGGCGGGTCCCTATCGCGGCGCCGGACGTCCGGAGGCCGCCTATTTCACCGAGCGCATGATCGAGCATGCGGCGAAACAGATTGGCATGGATGTGGCAGAGATTCGCCGCGTTAATCTCATCGCTCCGGACAAGTTCCCCTACAACACGCCGACCTGGTTCTCCTACGATTCCGGCGAGTTCGTTCGCCTGCTCGACAGGTGCGTCGAGATGGCGGACTGGAAGGGCTACGCGAAGCGCAAAACGGCTTCCGAAAAGGCCGGCAAGCTGCGCGGCCGATCGGTCTGCTATTACATCGAGTTTGGCGGCATCTTCAACGACCGCATGGATATCCGCTTCGATCCGGGTGGGACCGTTACGGTATTGGGAGGCACGCACTCGCACGGGCAGGGGCACGCGACGGTGTTCGCACAACTCGTCCATGAATTCCTCGGCGTGCCGTTCGACAAGATTCGCTATGTGCAAGGCGACACCGCCCAGGTGCCATTCGGCCGCGGCACCTACGGAGCACGGAGCGCCGTGGTCGGAGGCAGCGCGCTTCGCCGAGCCGCCGATGCGATCATCGACAAGGCAAAGTCGATGGCGGCCGCCATGTTGGAAGCGGACGCGGGTGACATCGAATTCAAGGATGGCAACTTCACGGTGGCCGGCACCGACAAGGCCATCCCGCTCGTCGAGGTAGCAAAGGCATCCTTCGCGCCGATGGGGCCGATGACCCAATTCGGCATCGGGCTTGAAGGCTCCGGCAGTCATTCGCCCGAGCCGCCAAGCCATCCGAACGGCGCGCACGCGGTCGAGGTCGAGATCGACCCGGAGACCGGTGAGGTCGCGGTCGACCGCTATGTGATGGTCGATGACCTCGGGCAGGTGCTCAATCCGCTGATCGTCAACGGCCAGCAGCACGGCGGCGTCGCGCAAGGCATCGGGCAGGCGCTTTACGAGCATGCCGTCTACGATCCCTCGACCGCGCAACTCGTCACCGGCAGCTTTATGGACTACGCCATGCCGCGAGCCGACATGCTGCCGAATTTCGAGATCGCGCTGGAGGAAGTTCGCTGCAAGACCAATCCGATTGGCGTGAAAGGCATCGGCGAATCCGGCACCATCGGGGCTCCACCGGTCGTTATCAATGCGGTCATTGATGCGCTTGGTCCACTCGGCATCGATCGCATCGACATGCCCGCGACGCCGAGCCGCGTGTGGCATGCGATACAGAGTGCGAAGACGGCAGCCTGACGCCGGCGACATGCGCGAGGCGCGCTCAGTAATCTCTGCAGGAAGCCCGCCATGCGCCGGGCTTTCGCGAAGTACTGAGGAATCAAAATTCGGCCAGTTTATGTTGCGTGTCCGAAAACGTTCAGAACCGAGGGTGTCATTTGTCAATTGCGTGTCGATGAATTCAGAATAAGCGGTATGGCACGTACCGCAGCGGCAGGTATGTCGACGTGGTGAGCGCCCCCTCTTCAATTGACGCGCTTGCGCCGCCCGAGCCGACAGACCGCTTCTACGAATCCCAGGGCCTGTGGCTGCATTATGCCGATTGGGGTAATGATGCGGCGCCGCCGTTGATCCTAATCCATGGCGGCAGCGACCATTGCCGCAGTTTCGACGCCGTCGCGCGCGCGTTGCAACCGCACTTTCACGTCATAGCCCCCGATCTCCGCGGCCACGGCGACTCTGAGTGGGCGAAAGGCAGCAGCTACAGTCTGTCGGATTACGGGTACGATTTGACGTGTTTGTTGCGATCGGCGGCAGTATCCCAAACCGCAATCGTCGGACATTCGATGGGCGGCATGGTCGGGCTAATGTATGCCGGGGCTTTTCCGGACCAAGTAACGCATCTCGCCGTCTTGGATGGTGTAACAGTCCTGCCTGGGTCGCCGCGCAGGCCAATCCACAAACGGATTACGGAGTGGGTTTCGCAGCTCGATAAAATCGCGCAACGAAAGACCCGCTCTTTCCACAGCGTTGCCGAAGCAGCCGAGCGTATTTCGGCGCACAACACGCGGCTGACATCTGAGCAGGCGCTACACCTCGCGAACCACGGCGTGAGACAAAGTGCCGATGGCGATTACCGCTGGAAGTTCGACCAATATCAGAGTGCGAGAGCGCCGTATCGGCTGTCCCCGAATGAGCATGCGGTGCTTTGGTCGCGCATCACTTGTCCCACGCTATTGCTGCGCGGAGACGAAAGTTTTCTTCCTGATCCGGAAACCGCGGGCGTTCTCGCGCATTTCAAGCGAGTCCATTTGGTGACGGTTGCGGGGGCAGGACACTGGCTTCACCATGACAAACTTGATGAGGTCCTCGGAGTGCTCCTCCGGTTCCTTGCCGCTTGACCAGACAATGACTGACGAGTGTCTCGTCGCAGCCGGACTCTCGGGTGGTAAGACGGCCTTAAAAAAATATCGGCCGCGCCGGAGCGCGGCCGAAACTTATCAGTGACCAGTTAGTTGTAATTCTTTTTACAAGGGGGATTTTCGCGACCAGGCGGAACGAACTTGTCGAACACCGCCTTGGAGAAGCCAAGCCGCTCCTGCACGTCGGGGATAACCTTGACGACCTTGCTGATCAGGTCGCCATTGTCGGCCTTGACGACTTCGGTGACGAAGTTGGTCCCGATCGCCTGGCGGTTCTCGTCGAGCGTGATCTTTCCGTTTGGCGAGTCGAGCGATATCTTGTTCAGAGCTTCGCGGAACTTTTTGTTGCTGTTCGAAAGATCGCCCTTGACCTCGTCGAGTGCCTTAAACATCGCGTCGGCCGAGTTGTAATAATTGATGGCGAGCAGCGACGGGCCGGCGAAAGCGTTTTTGAAGTAGCCTGTTTTCGCGTGCTGCTGGTAGGCCTTCACGAACGCCTGCCATTTCGGGCTCGGATCGTTGTCGGCCATGCCGCTGGCGGCGATGGTGCCAATCAGCGCTTCCTTGGCCTTGCCCTTCGATGACAGTACGGTCTGGTCAACCATGATCGAACCGCCGATGAGGTGGGCGTTGCCGCCAGCCTGCTGATACTGATTGAGGAAGTTCACGGCGTCGGCGCCGCCGAGGCCGAGATAAATGGCGTCGACGTCTTCCGACAGAAGCTGGGGAATATACGAAGCGAAGTCCTTGGTGCCGAGCGGAACCCAAAGGCGCTTGGTGATCTGGCCGCCGGCCTTACAATATTCAAGCACAAGCCCCATCACCTGCGTGTAGACAAACGCATAGTCCTCGCCGATCGTCGCGATCTTCTTGTAATGCTTGACGTTGTAGGCGTAGTCGCCGAGCCCCGCGTGCCACTGCGCGCCATCCAGGTTGGTGCGATAGAACGTCGGAGACGGCGCGATACCGGCAGACGGATCGCCGTAGGTCGTCTCCAGGGCGCCGGAGGCCGCGTTCATGAACGTAATCTGCGGCTGGGTCTTCGAATAGTCGCGCATCGCGATGCCTTCCGCGCCCGAAAGCGGGGAGATCATCATGTCGACCTTGTCCTGTTCGACCAGCTTCTTGGCGGCGCGCAGCGCCGAATCCGGGCTGGCATCCGTCGAGCCGACGATGGTTTCGACTTCCCTGCCGGCGACCTTCCCGCCGTGCGCCTCGACCGCGAGCTCATAGCCGCGCATGCCGTCCTCGCCGAGAACGGTGTAGGTGCCTTCGAGCGTCGCGGTGACGCCAACCTTGAGTTTGTCGGCGGCGTTAACCGACCCGGTGCCTAAGAGCGCGGCAAAGCCGGCCGCGGTCGCCAATAGTAAGCCCTTGCGCATAAGGTTCCCTCCTGTGACCGAGCGCCGTGAAGCGGCGTCGTTTGGCGGCCGAATGCGCTTTTCGCGCTGTCATAGGGCCGTCGCCCCCGTGCCCGACCGATTACAAACCGTACCAGCGGCGGGCCCAATTCTACAAGCCCACCAAGGCCAAAAGCCTACCGCGGCACCGTGTCTGCTAGTCTGATTCTTCGTCCGGTCAGGACCAGCGCTGGGCGTTGCGGCATCTTTGCTGATGTTCGGCACCCACTTGTCAACGATCCCCGGTCGTCGTTTAATCAATTGATAAAACAATAACGTGCGCGTTTGGGAGGAATTGATGAGTACGGCTCTGGCCGTCTGTCATGGGGCGTTCGGCCGCGTCACGGTGTATCGGCTCGACAAGCCGATGCGCACTCACGCCCACCGAGAAGGCCATTTGACCTTTTTGTTGAGCGGTCCGCCCGCATTCGTGACCATCTGCGGGGTTCCCCATCTTGTTGACCCGACGTCGGGCGTAGCGATCAACCCCTGGCAGCCTCATTCCTTTCAGCCCTGTTCCAACGACGGACCGTCGATTTATCTGGTCGCTTATATCTGCGACCGCTGGCTCGACCGGGATCAGGAGGGCCGCGGCAGCCTGCGTTTCGGCGCCAATGCTATTCGGGTCGGGACGACCATCCGCTCGATCGCCGTCAGCCTCGCGCACACGTTGGTGACGAATGCGAGCTACCGCATCGTCAATCGATATTTGAACCAGTTGTTCGACGCGAGCTTTGACGATTCATGGACAGGGGGCGGCCCGCCCACGCGCCCGGAGGGACCGCGATCGTCAATCGACTTTCGGGTCCGGAAGTCGCTGCGCTTGCTGGATGATAACCTTGCACAAGGTATCGAACTCGACAATGTAGCGCGAGACGCCGGTCTGTCGCGGCCGCATTTCTATAAATTGTTTCGTCAGAATATCGGGATAACGCCTGCGCTCTATGCCAACACCATGCGCGTCGAGCGCGCGCTCGACC
>JBAUGC010000962.1:0-1566 GCA_049679485.1 Xanthobacteraceae bacterium | reverse complement strand
GGTGACGAGGAGTGGTGAGCAAAACTCGGGCGCATTCGCGTCGCGGGAACGATTGCGCATGACTGGCGGCGCATAAGCTTCCGTCATGAAAACGCGTGGCGGCTACTTCGCCTTGATCGCGGCGTTGACCTTCGGCAGCACCTTCTCGGCCAGCAAGGTCATCGAACGCTTGGCGAGCGCCGGATCGCGCCAGTCCTTGCCGGCGTACAGCAGCGTGCCGAAGTCGCCGACGCGCTCGCGGAATTGCAAAATCTCGTCGGCGACTTTGTCCGGCGAGCCGTAGATGATCAGCTCATTGCAGATGCCGTCGAGCGTCACTTCGTCGTCGGGCTGGTCGCGGCGCGCCTTGAACAGCTCGATGCGGCCGCCTTTCTTCAGCTTGGTGTAGAGCTGGCTGTAATAATAGCGGTACGGGCTGTTCAGGTCGGTGGCGTAAGCCTTTGCGGTGTTGTCGTCGTCGGCGACAAAAATGCTTTTGGCGACGCGCCAGTTCGCCGGATCGGCCTTGCGGCCGGCGCGCTCGCAGCCTTCGACGTATTTCGGCCAATGGCTCTTGACCCATTGCGGCATCAAAAAGTTCGCCGAAATCGGATCCCAGCCGCGCGCCGCCGCTTCGGTCACGCCCTTGGAGAACGGCGCGACCGCGGTCACCACGATTGGCGGATGCGGCTGTTGCAACGGTCTCGGCAGAAAACCCTGGCCGATTTCCGGCATCGCCTGTTTCTCGATCCTGATGTTCCAGTATTTGCCTTCGATGTTGTAGGGCGGCTCGCCCGCCCAGATCTTCAGTACGGCGTTGATCGCTTCGAGGAACATGGCGTTGCGGTCGGCATCGAGATTGCCGAAGGCCTCGGCGTCGGAGAGCAGGCCGCCCGGACTGATGCCGAAGATGAAGCGGCCATCGAGCATGTGGTCGAGCATGGCAATCTGCGACGCGGTTGCAGCAGGGTGCGTGTTCGGCATGTTGATGGTGCCGGTGCCGAGCTTCATCGTCTTGGTGGCGTCGATCAGGCTCGAGATAAACATCGCGCACGAGGTGATGTTCTCCGCGCGGTCGGTGGCGTGTTCGCCGACGTATCCCTCGACGAAGCCGAGCTGGTCGGCGAGCAGGAACGCCTCGCGGTCCTCGCGCAGCGAGGTCCGCCAATCCTTATCCAGCGGATGGATCGGCATGGTGAAAAAACCGAGCTTCATTTCGTTTTGGGTCCCTTCGTCGCGTTGGCCGGTGTTGAACTGCGGGTCGCGGTAGTTATGTCCGGCCTCTTGATATATTTTGCCAGTACATTCTGGCTTTGGACATCATGAGCAAAATCACCCGACGCAATCTGGCACGCGGCGGCGCTTTGTCGCTAGCGGGCGCATTCGCCGCGCCGGCGGTAGCGCGCGCCGAAACCCGGCGCTGGCGCATGGTGACGTCGTGGCCGAAGCGATTGCCCGGCCCGGGCCTGTCGGCCGAACGCGTCGCCGCCAGCATCGGCGCAATGTCAGGCGGCCGCCTCGAAATCACGGTATCGGCCGCGGGCGAGATCGTGCCGGCCTTCGAGGTGCTCGACGCGGTCGGCTCGG
>JBAUGC010000961.1:0-7563 GCA_049679485.1 Xanthobacteraceae bacterium | reverse complement strand
GGAGTCGCCAGCGGTAAGGACATCATGAACAAACAAACAGCGGAGCAACAAACGCCGGAGCAATACGCGGCACGGTTTGCGGCTGAGAAGGCGGCGCTGCGGAGGTATTATTGCGAGGCGTTCGGGTTCTGGCGGACGTGTGCGCTAAAGCGGTGCCGCAAGGTGCGCGGTTGCAGCGGCGATGCGCAGGTCTGCCTCCGGCGCCGAGCGCGGGAGATCGCGCGTGATGTGCAGTGGCGGGCGCGGCGGCAGGTTCTGGCGGCGACGCCGGCGGACGCAGGGCCCGCGGAGCGGAATGCCCGCGAATTGCTGCCGGGCACTTTGGCGTGACGGCAATGTGCCGCCAGAACTTTGCTAAGTGGCTGCCGCGCAATCGGTTTTTCGAGGCTGTCAGCCGCCGCAGTACCGCCGTATTCCGGCCCTTAGCTTGGCAACCGATACGCCGGTGGTGGGACGGGGTGATCGTGGCAGCTGTTACGGCCGCCATTGCATTTGGCGGCGGAAATCTCGGCGCGGCGGCGCAGGAGCGGCCGCAGCCCCCGATCGTCTGTAGCGGCGAGATAGTGGCGCGCGGCATCGCCGGCCGTGTCGCCGACGGCCGCACATTCTTCCTGGAGGACGGCCGCGAGGTTCGGCTGGCCGGGATCGAAGTACCGCCGCTGGCGGAAGGTTCAGGCAGCGCGCGGCGCGGCGCCATGGCGAAAGACGGCCTTGCCGCGCTCCTTGCCGGTTCCGAGATCGTGCTCCGGCAGGCCGAGCCGCAACAGACCGACCGCTACGGGCGAATCATGGCTTATGCCTTCGTCACCCGCCGCGGCAGCGAGCGCCTGGTCCAGGCGGAGCTGCTGGCCGCAGGCCTTGCCCTCGTCGCGCCGCGGGTTGGCAGCCGGGCCTGCGCTATGGAACTCTTAACCCGGGAAAGCGCCGCGCGCCGGGCCAAGCTTGGCCTGTGGGCCAGTTCGTATTATGATTCGCTCAACGCCGATAACCCCGCCGAGGTGCTGGCCAGACAAGGCCGATTCGCGCTGGTCGAGGGTAAGGTGGTTTCGGTACGCGAAAGCGGAGCCACCATCTACGTGAACTTCGGGCGGCGGTGGAGCACCGACTTCACTGTTACGATCCTGAAGCGAAATGAGCGTAGTTTTAAGGCGGCGGGACTCGAACCGAAGACGCTCGCTGGACGCCGGGTGCGGGTCCGCGGTTTTATCGAGGAACGCGGCGGCCCCTGGATCGAGGCGGCGCGCCCGGAACAGATCGAGATTACCGACCGCCAATGACGCCGGCGGGTGGGGCGGCGAATGAGTTACAACGATTGAGTTGATGGCAACGGAGCTGAGAAATAGTGCGGTGACCGATTGGCGGCCTACAGGGTTGCGGAAGCTTCGGCTTGTGCACGCGGGCATCGCTGTGCTCGCCTTGATGGTCGCCTTGATCTTGGCCGCCTGCACGGCGTCGCCGCCCGCGCTCGACCCGCAAGCCTCCCTGCCGGCGCCGCCAAAGCCCGCCGAAACCAGCGATATGTCGCCGGCGGTGCTGCGCGAGCATCAGCGCATTCTCGCCGCCTACGGCGGCGTCTACAACGATCCGCGCCTGCAGGGCATGGTCGAGCAGACGGTCGAACGGCTGGTGGCGGCGTCGGAGCGGCCCGATCTGCATTACAAAGTCACCATGCTCAATTCTCAGTCGATCAATGCGTTCGCATTACCGACCGGCCAGCTTTATGTCACCCGCGGCCTCGTTGCGCTTGCCAACGACGAGTCCGAACTGGCCTCGGTGCTGGCGCATGAGATGGGACACGTGGTCGCGCGGCACGCCGCCATCCGCGAGGAGCAGGCCAAGCAGGCGGCTTTGGTCGGCCGCGTCGTCTCCGACGTGATCAGCGATCCGGAAGAAGGCGCGCTGGCGCTCGCCAAGTCGAAGCTCGCGCTGGCGAGCTTCTCGCGTTCGCAGGAACTGGAGGCCGACGCGATCGGCATCGGCATCGCGGCGCGCGCCGGCTACGACCCTTACGGCGCAGTGCGCTTTCTCACCTCGATGCAGCACAATTCCGAGCTCAAGCCGCAGCAGAGCGGCCCGATTGATCCGCGCGCGCCGGACTTCCTGTCGTCGCATCCGGCAACGCCGGAGCGCATTACCAATGCGCGCGCCAACGCCCGCCAGTACACCATCCCGGCCAGCGCCGCGGGTCTCGACCGGCAGGCCTATCTCAGCGGCATCAACGGCATCGTGTTCGGCGAAGATCCGAGCGAAGGTTTTGTCCGCGGCCGCCGCTTCCTGCATCCGCGACTCGGCTTCACCTTCACCGCGCCGGACGGCTTCACCCTCGATAACACCGCCGAGGCGGTGCTCGGCGTCAAGCACGGCGGCGACCAGGCGCTGCGGCTCGACGTGGTGCGGGTGCCGTCCGAGCAGACGCTAGCCGGCTACCTCACCTCGGGCTGGATCGAAAACATCGATCCGGCGACCGTCGAGGACGTCAACATCAACGGCTTTGCCGGCGCCACGGGGGCAGCCAAAGGCGATCAATGGGACTTCCGGCTTTACGCCGTGCGGTTCGGCAGCGACGTCTACCGCTTCATCTTCGCCGCCAAGCACCGCACGATCGAGACCGACCGGGTGTTCCGCGAGTCGGTCGGCACGTTCCGCCGCATGAGTCTCGCCGAGATCGAGGATGCGAAACCGCTGCGGCTGCAAGTGGTGACGGTCGCGCCTGGCGATACGGTCGAGAAGCTTGCCACCCGGATGGCGGTTGCCGATCGCCAGGTCGAGCGCTTCCGCACGCTGAACGGGCTGGAAGCGGGCGAGCGGCTTCGGCCCGGCAGCGAAGTGAAAATCGTGGTTGAATAACCGGGCCGGCAGCAACTTTTAAGTCACCGCCATGCCTGCCATGCGCAGCGCAAAACCGCTCGCGGCGGCCGGATTTCCGCGTTAGTTTCACCGCTCTTGCGTCCAAGGAGGAAAACAGTGGCTTACATCTTCAAAGAGAGCGAATTGCCGTCATTGATCTCGGAGGTACCGGGCCGCGAGCGCATCTTTTTCGTCAATCAGGAGCTCGCCAATATCGACGACATGCTCGCCGGCGTCATGCATTACAAGAAGGGCGCCGCATCGCCGCTGCACCTGCACAAGAATTGCGAGCATTTCTATTTCATCATCAGCGGCAAGGCGACGGTGGAATCCGATGAAGGCACGCGGCCGGTCGGACCGGGCGACATGATCTTCATTCCCGCCGAGGAGAAGCACCGGCTGCGCGCCACCGAGCCGCTGTTCTATTTCGAATTCCAGGCGCCCAACCGCTTCAAGACTACGATCCTCGAAGGCTCCGATGCCGACCTGCGCTGGGAGCGCAAGGACGGCCGGGTCTGGGTTCAGACCTGAACGCGGCGCAAGGACGGGAGACCAATCATGCTGACCTTTATCGATACCAACACGCTGCCCAAGAAGGCATCCGCCGGTCACGGCGACGTGGTCGAAGTGCTGAACAATGCGCTGTGCGGCGCGCACAACGTGCACGGCTCGGTACGCTGGCTCAAAGCCGGCGAGACATTCGAGCCGAAAGACAGCGCCAAGCACCAGCTGATCTATCTGATGGACGGCAAGGGCCGCATCCGGCTGGACAACCGCGACTACGACGTCGAGAAGGGGGCCGGCGTCTATCTCGGGCCGGCCGAAACCGCGACCATCAGCCCGGCCGCCGGCGGCGCGCTGAAGCTGTTTCATCTGATCGTGCCGCAGATACCGAAGTAGCTCGCGGCAGCGGTGCGGCGGCTTTAATCTCAGGCGTGGTTTGGTGCGTAAGTCTCGCGCGTGAGTCCGGCGATCGCATCGCCGGCCGACGCAACATTCTGGAGCGGAAAGAACGCGGCCACGTAGCGGTCCGGTCGTAACAGATAGAGCCCCGCCGGATAGCCGGCCAGCAACGCGGCGAGATCGCCGCGCAGATCGCGCGCTGCGACCGCAGGCGCCGCGACCGGTGACGCGTCCTCCCTGTCGAGCACCGCAACGCGCCGGATCGGTAGCTGGGCGGTTTTTTCGAGACAGATGTTTTCCAGCATTTGCGCCGGCGTGCCGGGCGGCGCCAATAGCGCAAAGCCGTCGCCGAGCACATCGTCGAGCAGTTCAAAACCGTTCGCCGTCATTACCAGCGTCTGCGGAAACAGCTTGCCGACCAGCGATCGTTTGGACGATTTTTTCGACGCGGTTTCCGGCGCCAGCAAAAAGCCGCGATGGAATTTCGGCTTCGGCTTGTACTTCATCTCGGCGAAATAGGACCGCGCCGCCGGAAACAGCGCCAGCGCCCGGAAGAAAGTGCGAACCGCGAAGCCTTGCAGGCGTCCGCGCGGCATCATCACGTAACCCATGCGGATCGCGAGCTGAATCATTTCCGCCGCGTGATCGCGCCGCTCGACTTCGTACGTGTCGAGCAGCCGATCGCCGAGCCGGCCCGAAACCACCGCTGCAAGCTTCCAGGCGAGATTGTGTGCATCACGCACGCCGCTGTTCATGCCCTGGCCGGCAAACGGCGGCGTCAGATGCGCCGCGTCGCCGGCGAGAAACACCCGATCGGCGCGCCAGCGGTCGGCTATGCGGGCGTGAAACGTGTAGACCACTTTGCGGCGCAGCAGCGCCTTGTCGTCGTTGCCGTAAAGCCGCAACAGTGCCGCGACATTGTCGGCCGCCAGCACGTCGGCGTCCTGTTCGCCGTCGTGCAGCATCAGTTCGAACCGGCGCGTGCCGTTGGGCCCGGGCAGCGACAGGCACGGCCGCGCCACGTTGCAATATACCTTGGTATCGCGGGTCGGGTCGGTGGTCTGTTCGAGATCGATGATGAGCCAGCGTTCGCGAAACGTGGAGCCGTGCATCTCGATGCCGAGTTTCTGGCGGACGAAGCTGTGACTGCCGTCGCAGCCGACGAGGTAGTCGCATGTCAGTTCGGTGATTTCGCCGGCGTGGCGAACCCGCGCCGTGACGGTATCTGCCGACTGCGAGAATTCGACGAGTTCAGTCTCGAAACTGATGCTGGCATTGCTCAGGCGATCGAGATGTTCGCGCAACAGCCGCTCGAGCACCGGCTGACGAAATGCGTTGCGCCGCGGATAGCCGTATTCCAGCGTCTTCGGTTTGACCTTCAGAAACCGCCGCCGGCCGGGCGAAAAATATTCCGAGCCGTAACCGAGCACGATCTGCGGCACCAGTTCGTTGATGATGCCGACCGCCTGCATGGTGCGCAGCGACTCGTCGTCAATCGAAACCGCGCGCGGCTCTTGCACCGTTTGCGGATTGCGCTCGACGACGAGAACGTCGATGCCATACCGGGCGAGGAGGCAGGCGAGCGTCAATCCGGTCGGGCCGGCGCCAACGACAATAACGGGCCAGTGCTGGCGTTTGATCATCGTCGCCAAGGTAGTCGCAAATCGCGGAAATCAGAAGTTGATCGCGCGCTTGGCAACCGCGAGAGCCGCCTCCTTCATCGCTTCGGCGAGCGTCGGATGGGCGTGACAGGTGCGGGCGATATCTTCCGAGGAGGCGCCGAACTCCATCGCCATGGCCGCTTCAGCGATCATGGTCTCGGCATCGGGCCCGAGGATGTGCACGCCGAGCACGCGATCGGTTTTGGCATCGGCGAGGATTTTGACAAAGCCTTCGGTCGCGAGATTGGCGCGGGCGCGTGCGTTGGCGCTAAACGGGAACTTGCCGACCTGATAGGCGACATTGGCCGCCTTCAGTTCTTCCTCGGTCTTGCCGACCGACGCAATTTCCGGGCTGGTGTAGACTACGTTCGGGATCACGTCGTAGTTCACGTGTCCGGCCTGACCGGCGATGATTTCCGCCGCCGCGACGCCTTCCTCTTCACCCTTATGCGCCAGCATCGGCCCGGCGATGACGTCGCCGATAGCGTAGATGCCCGCAACGCTGGTCCGGTAATGCGGATCGACGACGACGCGGTCGCGATTATCCTTCTTCACGCCGGCGGCTTCGAGACCGAGCCCTTCGGTGTAAGGCACGCGGCCGATCGCCACGAGCACGACGTCGGCCTCCATCGTCTCCGCCGCGCCGCCGCCGGCCGCTGGCTCGACTTTGACCTTGAGCTGCTTGCCGGAGGTGTCGACCGCGGTGACTTTCGACGAAAGCTTGAACACGACGCCCTGCTTCTGCAGCATACGGTGGAACTGCCGCGCCACCTCGCCGTCAATGCCAGGCAGAATATGATCGAGAAACTCGACGATCGTCACCTGCGCGCCAAGCCGCCGCCAGACCGAGCCCAGCTCCAGGCCGATAATGCCGGCGCCGACCACAAGCAGCTTTTCCGGCACCCTGGCGATATCGAGCGCGCCGGTCGAAGACACGATGCGCTTCTCGTCGATGTCGATGCCGTTCAAGCGCGCGACATCCGAGCCGGTGGCGATGACGATGTTCCTGGTTTCCAGCGTCTGGGTCTTGCCGGCGGCGTCCTTCACCTCGACCTTACCCGGCGCGACGATGCGGCCGGAGCCGTGAAACGCTTCGATCTTGTTCTTCTTGAACAGAAAATCGACGCCCTTGACGTTGCTGTCGACGTTCTGCTGCTTGTATTTGAGCAAGGCCGCAAGATCGACGCTTGGTTTGCCGACCTTGATCCCCATCTGCGCGAAGTTGTGGCCCGCTTCCTCGTAAAGCTCCGAGGCATGCAACATCGCCTTCGACGGGATGCAGCCGACATTGAGACAAGTACCGCCGAAAGTCGCATTCTTTTCCACGACCGCGGTCTTGAGCCCCAACTGCGCCGCGCGGATCGCGCAGACATAGCCGCCGGGGCCGGTACCAATGACGATGAGGTCGTAAGGCATGACGGAAACACCTCTCGTCGTGAGAAATTACAGATCCAGCACCAGGCGCGCGGGCTCTTCCAACGACTCTTTCACCCGCACCAGGAACGTCACCGCTTCGCGGCCGTCGACGATGCGGTGATCGTAGGACAGCGCCAGATACATCATCGGCCGCGCCTCGATCTTGCCGGCCACGACCATCGGCCGCTCCTGGATCTTGTGCATGCCGAGAATGCCCGATTGCGGCGCGTTGAGGATCGGCGTCGACATCAGCGAGCCGTAGATGCCGCCGTTGGTGATGGTGAAGGTGCCGCCCTGCATCTCGTCGATCTTGAGCGATCCGTCACGGGCGCGGCGGCCGAAATCGGTAATGGTCTTTTCGATCTCGGCGATCGATTTCATATCGCAGTCGCGCACCACCGGCACGACCAGGCCACGCTCGGTGCCGACCGCGATGCCGATGTGATAATAGTTTTTGTAGATGATGTCGGTGCCGTCGATTTCGGCGTTGACGGCCGGGATTTCCTTGAGCGCCTGCACGCAGGCGCGAACAAAGAAACCCATGAAGCCGAGCTTCACGGCGTGCTTCTTCTCGAACAGATCGCGGTATTGGTTGCGCAGCGCCATGACGTGGGTCATGTCGACCTCGTTGAAGGTCGTAAGCATGGCGGCGGTGTTTTGCGCGTCCTTGAGCCGGCGCGCGATGGTCTGGCGGAGCCGCGTCATGCGCACGCGTTCCTCGCGCGCCGCGTCGTCT
>JBAUGC010000960.1:0-2689 GCA_049679485.1 Xanthobacteraceae bacterium | reverse complement strand
GCTGTGGCGCTGTCCGATAAGACGAAGGTTGCCGTCGTCCCGCCGGCAACGCTGCGCTGCACTATGGCTGAACAAGTTGCGCGGTGGGTCCGCGAAGATGTTGCTCCGGCCACAAAAGCCATCGCCGGCTCGTTCTTGCGCAGGCTCGACAATCTGGATTCGTATGAATGCCGCAGCCAAAATCGAATTCGGGGTGCCAGATTGAGTGAGCACGGTCGTGCCAACGCCTTCGACGTGGGCGCTTTCAGGGTGGCGGACGGAAGAGTTCTCGGCTTGACCGACGTCAAGGTTGCCAAGACTTGGCGGGAGGCTTTGCGGGCAAGCGCCTGCGCGCGCTTTGCGACGGTGCTTGGCCCCGGTTCTGACGGCTATCACGAGCAGCACGTCCACCTTGATCTCGCCGAGCACCGCAACGGTTACAAAATGTGTCGGTGGGATGTGCGCGAGCCGGTCGTGGAGGCTCAGGCACCGGCGCAATCGTCCGAACAAGCGGCGACACGGCTCGAAGATCCTGTGCCGCTGCCGCGCCCGCGTCCATTACTTGCAGCAGGCGTCAAGGCGACATTGCAGCCGATGAAGATCGACTCGCAGGTCAGGTAAGCGCGCCGGCGGGCAACCTGCTCAGGGCCGATGATTGATCGTTTTCACCCGCCAGCCGGAGCTTTGTCCGCCCTGATAGTGGTCGAGGCGCGTCAGCGAGCAATTGTCGATCATGAACGCGAACCCGCCGCGCGGTGCGAGCCCCAGAGCGATGGCGATTGCAGCACGGATCGTCCCGCCGTGCGCAACCGCGACGATGTTGTTGCCGCGATGGGTTTCGGTCGCACGCTCTATCGCGGCGCCGACGCGGGCCACCAGATCGACGAAACTCTCGCCGTTTGGCGCGCGTTCTTCCGCAGTGGCGTACCAGAAAGAATCAGGCTCCTGCGTGCGGTTCATCAGAAACTCGCGGCGATCGAGTCCTTGCCAGTCGCCCAGATGCTGTTCGGCAAGATCTTTGTCTTGCCGAAATTCCGGCGATGGTTCGAAATTTCCCGCCGCCCAGATCGCTTGCGCAGTCTGATGGGTGCGGGACAGATGGCTGGTGATCCAGATGGCGTTGCGCGGCAACAGTGCCGCGAGACCGGAAAAAGCCCGCGCATCGCTGCAATCGCATGGCAAATCGGTCTGGCCGTAAATACGGCCCTCGTCCGCGTGCACCGGCGCATGACGAATCCACCACCAGCGCGTGCGCACGAAGCCGTCTGCCGCGGCCTTGCTGGCGACGATCTGTTCTAGTGTTGCGCCTTCCGACAAACAATGCTCCTCATCCGACAAGGCGCCTGCTTACGGTTTGCCAGGTCGGGGTTCAAGCGCAGGCTTTTCGGGCCTAGACAGGCTTTGACGGCCTGCTCTAGCCACAATAGACCTGCAAAGAGCGGCCGGTTACCGCCAAGAGCGACTTTCCAAGAGAACTTTCCCGAGCCCTTTTTCAGAGACCTTCCATGCCGCCGCTCAGCAATCTCGCGACCCGCGACGTCGAAACGTTGGTGCATCCCTACGTCAATCTCGCGAGCTTCCGCGAAACCGGGCCGCTCATCATCGAGCGCGCGCAAGGCGTCCATGTCTACGACACCGAGGGCAAGGGTTACATCGAGGGCATGGCCGGGCTTTGGTGTACCGCGCTCGGCTACGGCAACGAGGAATTGGTCGAGGCCGCCGCCACCCAGATGCGCAAGCTCTCCTTCGCACATCTTTTCACCGGCCGCAGCCACGATCCGGCGATCGAGCTTGGGGAAAAGCTCAAGGAGATCGCGCCGGTGCCGATCTCGAAGGTGTTCTTCTGCAATTCCGGTTCGGAGGCAAATGACACTCAGATCAAGCTGGTGTGGTATCTGAACAATGCCCGCGGCCTGACGCAGAAAAAGAAGATCGTCAGCCGCGTGAAAGCCTATCATGGTGTGACCATCGCCGCCGCTTCGCTCACCGGCCTTGTTGGCAACCACCGCGACTTCGATTTGCCCCTGCCGGGCTTTCTGCACACCGCCTGTCCACACCACTACCGCTTCGCACAAGAAGGCGAGAGCGAGGAGGAGTTTGCTTCGCGCCTCGCCGACGAGCTTGATGCGCTGATCGTCAAGGAAAGCCCGGAAACCGTGGCTGCATTCATCGCCGAGCCGGTCATGGGCGCCGGCGGCGTTATCGTGCCGCCCCGAACCTATTTCCAGAAAATCAACGCTGTCTGTGCCAAGCACGATGTGTTCGTGATCAGCGATGAGGTGATTTGCGGGTTTGGGCGGCTCGGCACGATGTTCGGCTGCGAGAAGCTCGGTTTTCGCCCACAATCGATTTCGGTTGCGAAGGCGTTGTCGTCGGCTTACCTGCCGATCGCCGCGGTGATGATTCCAGACCTGATGTACGAGGCACTGCTCGCCGAGAGCAAAAAGATCGGCGTGTTCGGCCACGGCTTCACTTATGGCGGCCATCCGGTCTCGGCGGCGGTCGCATTGAAGGCGATCGAGATTTACGTGCGCGATCGCATCATCGAGAAGGCCGCCAAACGTGCTCCGCTGTTCCAGGCGCGGCTCATGGCGCTCAATCAGCATCCGCTGGTCGGCGAAGCACGCGGACTTGGCCTGATCGGCGGTGTAGAGCTTGCCGCCGATAAGACCAGCAAGCGGTCGTTCGACCCGCGCCACGGCGTAGGTGC
>JBAUGC010000959.1:0-17075 GCA_049679485.1 Xanthobacteraceae bacterium | reverse complement strand
GCTCAAGGATGAGCGGCCAATTTCCCAATCCGCCGCAACAGCGGATCGGCGCCGGGTGGCCTGATCGGCTATGGCAGCGCGACCGGCGCGCTCTGCTGCCGGCCGATCGCCGGACTATCTCTTGCCGACAGTGGCGTCGTTGACGAACATGACATCGCAACTTTTTGCATGCCGGCGGCAGGATTCAAGCGCTCCGCTCGATGCCGCTTCCGTTGTCCTCTGGCCGGATTGCCAGCCGAAGTGACCGCCACGAGAGATGGCGAACGCCTTGTGCGCGGGACTTATCAGATAAGTTTCGAACGCGTTGCGGCCGTTCGTCGACAAGATCTCCGGCGCGGCAAGGGCCGGCCGCGCGGGGAGCGGTAGCGGCGTCGCACGAAGCTTCAGATCGTGCTCTTGCAGGAACGCGTCGACCGGACCGCTCCACACCGGGATGCCGGCCATTGAAAATAGCCGGTGTCCGTCACGGCCGAATGCCGGCGCAGCGACAAACTCGACATCGCCGCCGCCACCCGTGAACGCTGCTTTCAATTGCTGCGACAGTCTTGGCCCGAAGTAGCGGTCGTTTTCGGCATAGACCCAGAGCATCGGAATCCGCGACCGCTGCCCGAACGACCCAAAAGCTTCGATAAGCCGGTCCGGGTGGCAAACCCGGTCGTCGTGGTGCATCGATCCGCGGCCGCCGGCGAAGCTGATGGCGGCGACAAGCTCCGGGGGCGGATCGGCCGTGAGAGCCACGGTGGCAAAACCGCCCGCCGACACGCCGACGCTGATCACCCGCGACGGATCGATGTCCGGGCGGTGCACCAGAAATGCTATCGCCGCCTTAAGATCGGCGGCGCCAGCGGTCGCCGCGGCGATATAGCTGGGATTGCCGCAGTATCCGTAGCCATCCGCCCAGTCCCCGCCCGAGTCGCCGTAACCACGCCGCATCACCACTACCGCCGCCCAGCCACGCCGGGCGAATTCGATCGCCTGCGGCAGCATCGCCAACGGGCTCATACTTGCATGCTGGTCGATCGAACGCGGCGCGCCGTGAGTTATCAGCGCGAGCGGATAACGGCCCGGCTCATTCGGACGAACCAGCAAAGCTTCCAGACCGCGCGGACCGGCCAGCGCGAACGGAACGCGCAACTCCTCTTGAAGATACGGCTCGGCAGCCGGGCTACGACTGACCGGCCCAACAAAGATCGCCGCGACGATGACAAGACGAACCCAACGCATCGCGCGCTACGCCTGCAGCGCCGCAAGCACAGCCGGCGCAACCGCGTCGCCCCACTCCTGCACGAAGTGCCCCGCCTCGGCGAATTCCAGCGGCGGCGGACAGCCGTGAATGTCTTTATGCAAAGCGCGCATGACCGGCGGCCCAAGCACCGGATCGGTCATGCCGATCGCCATGACGCTTTGCCCGCGCCATTCATTGCGCCAGAAGTCGCGCGCGGCGCGTTCAATCGCGGCTCCCGCGCTATTAGGAAATTCCGGCACCAGGTTGGGAAACCGGCGCACGCCCGCCTTGTAGGTTGAGTCCGGATAAGGCGCGTCGTAGGCGGCCGCTTCCGCAGCCGACAGATGCGGGCAGGCTCGCGCCATCAATTTGCCGATCGCCATATCGGGCTGACTGTTGGAAAACGCTCGCCAATCCAAAAAACCTTTGGGCAGCGGCACCTCGCCGGTCGGCAGCGCGCTATTCATCACGATGAGCCGGGAAAAGCGCTGCGGACTTTCGAGCGGCAGTGTCAGGCCGAGAATGCCGCCCCAGTCCTGCACTACGAGCGTGATGTCGCTGAGATCGAGCGCGCGCACCAAGGCAAGCAGGCTGTTGCGATGGAAGTCGAACGTGTAGACGCTCTCATCTGCCGGCTTGTCCGAGCGGCCGAAACCAAAAAAGTCCGGCGCCACGACGCGGCCGCCCGTGGCCAGGAAGTGCGGGATCATCCGCCGGTACAGGTAGCTCCAGGTCGGCTGGCCGTGCAGGCACAGAAACACCGGCGCCTTCCTTGGTCCCTCATCGAGATAGGACATCGCCAAGCCGGAATAACCCGGAAGTTCGTTGCGGCTTTGCGCCTGCCAGGGGAAGCCGGGCAGGTTGCCGAAGCGGTCCGGGGGAGTTCGTAAGATTTTTGTCATTTTAAGCCCGATTGTCGCCAGAAATAGCCGCAGGCGTCGACGCTGACAGCCATCGCTCATCAGACCGGCGGAGTCCAGATCGGTCGCGCAGCGGCATCGTGATCGCGGCGTGTCGTTATTTTAGGTATTGCTAAATTAGCATTCACTAATATATAGTCGAAGCGAGATGCAGCGAAGAAAGGACGGCTATGCGGACCCACGATGCGAAGGAGCTGACGGCAAAGGCCGTCGAGGCGACTCGGCTTCTCACTGCGCTCGCCAACGAGAGCAGGCTGGCAGTGCTATGCCAGTTGATCGAGGGCGAGCGCTCCGTCGGCGAGCTGGTTGAGGCTCTTGGCCTCAGTCAATCGGCGCTTTCACAGCATCTCGCCAAACTTCGTGCCGGCGGAATCGTCGCCACGCGGCGGAACGCACAGACCGTTTACTACCGGCTTGCCAGCAAGGAGGCCGGCAGCTTGATGACGACGCTGGCCGAGATTTATTGCCGGCGGCGCCCACGGAAGTCTTCCCATTAAGCAGGAGAAAGTCACATGCAGATCAAATCCATCGATCCGATTTCGCTGAAGAGGCGCCTGGACAAAGGCAGCGCCATCCTGATCGAGATGCGCGAACCGTATGAACACGCCCGCGAACACATCGAAGGCGCCCGGCTTGTACCACTGTCGCGATTCCGGACTGAAGATTTCGGCGAAGTTGGCGACAAGACGGCGGTCTTCCACTGCCTCAGCGGCGGGCGGACCAAGTCAAACGCCTGACAGCCGAGATCGTGAGAACGACAAATGGCAACAACCCTCACCGTCCCCTGCCCACATTGTCATACGCTCAACCGTGTTCCGGCTGAACGGCGCAAGGAGGGCGGCAAGTGCGGCCACTGCCATCAGCCGCTCTTTCCGGGGCAGCCGATCAATCTCGACGCCGCGCATTTCGACCGCCACGCAAGCGCGGCGGATTTGCCGTTACTGGTCGACTTCTGGGCCACGTGGTGCGGCCCGTGCCGCGCGATGGCGCCGGTGTTTGAGGCCGCGGCAAAGGAGTTCGAGCCGCGCCTGCGCTTCGCCAAGGTGGATACCGACGCCGAGCAGAGCCTGGCGGCGCGCTATCACATCCAGGCAATACCGACCATGGTCCTCGTCCGCGGCGGACGGGAACTGGCGCGCCATAGCGGCACGATGCCGGCAGGCGCGCTCCGCTCCTGGATCGAGCAGCATCTCAACGGGTGAAGGTCAGCGGCTGACTTTTCTCAACCGCAGATACGCGGGCCGGCTTCAAGCAGCCGGCAGCTTGATCTTGCCGATATCCAGAGTTTTCATGACGACCTTTTCGTAATACGGCTCGGTCGTGCCGGCGCGGACTTTGCGCAGGAAATATTTCTCGAATGCCACCTTGGCGACGTGAACCCAGCGGCCGCGCGACGCCCAGTTCACGTTGCGTGGCGGATTTTGCGGCACGGCGACAAAGGCCACGCCGGAATCACCGAAGTCGGCCAGACATATGGCGTTCCAAGTGGCTTCGTGCGTCGTCTCCTGGTCGCGCACCAGCTGGCCGATGTTCAGCGCTGCTGCCGTCACCATGGATTCGATCATGTAGCCGGTCTTGGGCACGCCGACCGGGACAGGCGTCTGCTCCAGCGGCGCGATCGCGATGCAGACCCCGACGCCGAACACATTGCGGAATTTCGGATTGCGCTCATGCTTGTCGACGACAATGAAACCACGCGGGTTGGTCAGGCCTTCGATGCCGCGCAACGCCGTGATGCCGCGCGTTCTTCCGGGGCTGCCGGGATATTTCGCGCTGGGACGTCCAATGTGAGATAGCCGAAAGCTTGGCCGCCAACATAGGTGCTATTGAGGAACTCATTCACAGCGGCGTCGCCTTCGCGAGCTTAGCGGCGGACTATCAAGACGACGACAAGATGCGCATCGAAGGCAGTCCGAGCCTGGTGCTGAACGACGGGCGTCAGAAGCTTTATGGAAATGTCGGCTTCCGCTTGATCGACGCCAAGCAGCGGCGCGTGCGGCGCGTCATGTGAAAAGCATGGCGCGCGCTTGATGCAGCTCAATGCGCCGAGAAGATTTCGAAAATTTAATCTGAAACGACGGAACGCAGACGTTCCAAGATGCTTAGATAACCGGTCTCGCTCGAAAGCGCTGATCGCAACTTGCGTTGTTATTTGCGAACTACTCGAGCCAAGCCGACAATTGGAGTGATTGCCATGCCAAGGAAAATATTTGCACTCGCTGTTGCGATCGTCATCGGCACTGCGGCGCTGACGACTGGTGCAATTGCCGGAGGCCATGGCGGTGGCGGTCACGGCGGCGGCGGTCACGGCGGCATTGGACATGCTGGCGGCTTTGGCGGCGGCCGCGGCGTCGGTGGTCGCGGTTTTGCGATGGGCCACGGTGGCATTGGCCACTACGGCGGCGGTTGGCGGGGCGGTCACTACGGCAGGGACTACGGGTATCGCGGTTATGGGTTTGGCGGCCTTTATGGCTACGGCGGCTTTTGCTTGCCAACACCGATCGGCACGATCTGTCCCTAACGTCGGGTCTAGGCCGAAGTATCGACGATCACTACACCCGCTACACCGCCCGCGGCAGTAAGGGCCATTAGGCCGGTTGTATTAGCCGGTTCAGCGGCCTTCTAATGGTGGTCCGGGCCGATTTCCGTGGCACGCCTTTCTCATTCAGCAGTGGTTTCGCGATCGTTGCCGAATGCATAGGTTATTCTGGCGTCCGCATCGGTGACCTGTGGCTGACCGACTGGACCTACAATGAGGGAGGGCGGGTATGCGTCTTGACGCCGAGTTCCTATCGCGCATCCAATTCGCGTGGGTCGTCGGATGGCACATCCTTCTCCCGGCATTTACGGTCGGTCTTGCATCATTCATCGCCTTCCTGGAAGGGGCGTATGCGCTGACGAGGCGCGCCGTCTTTCTGCATCTCTCCCAATTCTGGCTGAAGATATTCGCCGTATCGTTCGGCATGGGCGTCGTGACGGGTATCGTCATGCCTTTCCAGTTCGGCACAAACTGGAGCCGCTTCTCCGACGCCGCCGGCAACATTATATCGCCGTTGCTGGCGTATGAGGGTTTGACCGCCTTTTTTCTCGAAGCGACATTTCTGGGCGTCCTGCTGTTTGGTCGTAAGCTGGTTCCGCCGTCGATGCATTTCGTCGCCGCCGTTCTGGTGGCCGTGGGCACATTGTCGTCGTCGTTCTGGATTCTCGCCACCAACAGTTGGATGCAAACCCCAATCGGTTATGAGGTCATCGACGGCCGATTTTTCCCGAAGGATTGGTTTCAGATTGTCTTTAGCCCGTCGTTTCCTTACCGGTTGGCGCACACGGTCAGCGCTTTCTACGTGACGACAGCGTTCGTCGTCCTCGGGGTCGGCGCCTACACGGTTCGGCGCGGACAATGGGTAGCCGAAGGACGCATGATGCTGCGGCTTGCGTTGTGGTTTCTGGCGATTTTCGTGCCGCTGCAAATTGTCCTTGGCGACCTGCACGGCCTGAATACGCTTGAGCATCAGCCGGCCAAGCTGGCGGCGATCGAAGGCCTCTGGGACGGCGGGCGCGGGGTGCCTGCCTCGATTATCGGCTGGCCTTACCAGACGGCAGAGCGCAATCTTGCGGAGATCGCGATTCCCCGGGTCGGCAGTCTTTATCTAACTCATTCCTGGGATGGTGAAGTCAAGGGCCTCAAGGATTTTCCGCCCGATCAACGCGCACCCGTCGCGATCGTCTACTTCGCCTTCCGGATCATGGTCGGAATCGGCTTGCTAATGCTCGCGGTCGTAGCCGCCGGTTTCGTGCTTATGGCGCGAGGGCGGCTTGACCAGACGCGCTGGTATTTGCGCCTCTGTCAGTTCACGACCTGTTTGGGATTTATCGCCGTGATCGCAGGCTGGACGACAACCGAGGTCGGTCGGCAGCCGTGGACGATCTATGGCTTGATGCGAACGGCGGACTCGGTCTCTCCGTCGCTGACCGGATCGAATGTTCTCATTTCGCTGTTATTGTACGTCGCGGTTTATCTGCTGATCTATCCGACGGGGCTGTCTCTCATGCTTCGCTTTGTCTGGCAGGGCCCCCTTCCAATCGATGAGGCTGCGCCGATTGGCGGCGGCAGACCAAAATCCGCGATCGAAGCGCTGGCGTCTCCCACATCGGAGACCGCAACATGACGCCGACGCTCAACCTCGTGCCGATCTGGACGACGATCCTCGCGGTCGGCGTCTTTCTTTACGTTGCGCTTGATGGTTTCGACCTCGGCGTCGGCATGCTCTACAATTTCGCGCCTGATCGCCGGGCGCGCGAGTTTGTTATGAACTCGATCGCTCCGATCTGGGACGGCAATGAGACCTGGCTCATATTGGGAAGCGTGGGGCTGCTTGCCGCTTTCCCGGTCGCCTTCGCCATCATCATTCCGGCGGTCTACTTTCCAATCCTACTGATGCTGCTTGCCTTGATCTTCCGCGGCGTTGCGTTCGAATTTCGATACCGCGATGCCGAGCACCGAACGTTTTGGGATCACGGCTTTGCCGCTGGTTCGGCGCTCGCGGCTTTTGCGCAAGGCGTGGTGCTGGGTGCGTTCATTCAGGGATTTCAGGTGGAAGGGCGGCAGTTTGTCGGCAGCTCATTTGACTGCTTCACACCATTTTCCATTTTCACGGGCGTCGCTTTAATGTCGGGTTACGCCCTCCTCGGCGCGGGTTGGCTGATCGTCAAAACCGAAGGCGATTTGCAGGATTGGGCCCGGACTCTCGGCCGGCGTTGTCTCGTCGGTGTAACGCTTGCCATCGCCATCGTCAGCTTGTGGACACCATTCATCGATGCAAACATCGCGGCCCGCTGGTTCACCTGGCCGAACATTGCGATTCTCGCGCCGGTGCCGTTGATAACGGCTGGCCTGGTCTGGTACGAGTGGCGGTCGCTCAACGACAGATCAGAATACGCTCCGTTCCTTGCCGGTTTGGGCTTGTTCGTGATGTCCTATCTCGGCATCGCCGTCAGCTTGTGGCCGATGATCGTGCCGCACCATTTTACCTTCGAGCAGGCTGCAGCGTCTCAAAGCACGCAAGCCTTCCTTTTGATCGGCACGCTGGTGCTGCTGCCAATAATTTTAGTCTATACAGCTTGGTCATACTGGGTGTTTCGCGGGAAGGTGCGGTCCGACATTGGATATCACTAAGTGGCGTGGTCAATGGTCATCAGGCAATCTGGCGAGGTCGCCTTTAGGACCAGAATCACGGCCGAATAGATCAGCGCAGGCACGACGGCTCTGGGCAACACCAACAACGTATTCGCGTCCGCATTCGGCGTGCTGATTGTCATATTCAGTGTCGGCGGCTCGCCTGGATCGTGGACCATCTGAACGACGGGATGATGCCGACGCCATGTCAGCAGCGCTGACGGCGAACTAGCCACAAACCGAACAGGGAAAAACTTGCCGATGGCGGCGATTGAATTGTCGGCACGGCCGGAGCCACTGCTGATCTCGAGCGATACCACGGCCATTATCGTCAACGATATGCAAAATGCGTTTTGCTCGCCTGGCGGCTATCTCGACAAAGTCGGCTTCGATCTTTCGCAGGCCCCTGCCGCCATAGCTGCGGTCTGCCGCGTCCTTGCAGCTGCGCGCACCGCCAAACTTCTGGTGATCCATTCGCAAAACGGTATTGCCCGCGACCTCCACGACATTCCGGCCGGCTCGCCGTGGTGGCACAAATCGCCGGCGCTGCGGCACATGCGGGCGCATCCGGAACTTTCCGGTCAGATCCTCACCGAAGGCACCTGGGATTACGCGATCATCGACGAAGCGGCCCCGGCGCCCGGAGAACTCGTGATCCGCAAATCGCGGGCGAGTTGCTTTGCCGGAACGACACTCGAAACCCACTTGCGGGCGGGCGGTATCAGGACATTGGTTGTCATCGGTATCGCGATCAACGTCGGCGTAGAGTGGACGTTACGGGAGGCGATGTCGCGCGAATTCTACGGGGTATTGGTCGAGGACGCCACGATGGCAGCCGGCCCCGCGGAGGTGCACTGCGCGACGGTCTACAACGTCGAGCGCTTTATTGGTTGGGTAACGACGACCGCGCAATTTGAGATAGCAGCGCGGGCGCTGGCAGGCGCTGCGTCATAAGTTCCCGATGGGATTCGCAGCTACCTATTCCTGCCGTTCAAAGCTACCATTCAGCCTCTAACTTACCGTCCCGCCGGATACAAAAGGAAAAAGCATGGGAATTCGATCGCTGTTGTGCGGAATTGCGCTCGCCGTCATGGCGGCATCCGCTGCCTGCGCGCAGGAACCGGTCAAGATCGGAGTGATTACCACCCTGAGCGGGCCCGGCGGGTATCTTGGGGCCGACATTCGCGACGGCTTTCAGCTGGCGGTGGAAATGGGCGGCGGAAAACTCGGCGGCATCCCGGTTCAGGTGCTGGTCGAAGACGACGGCTTCAAGCCAGGACAGGGCAAACAAATCGCGGACAAGTTTCTCAAGACCGAGAAGGTCAAACTCTTCACCGGCATTGTGTTCTCCAACATTGTCGGCGCAACCGTTCCCGACATTCTCGATGCCGGCGCCATCTATGTCAGCCCGAACGCGGCGCCGTCGAATTTTTCCGGCAAGGACTGCAACAAGAATTATTTTGTCGTTTCGTGGTAGAACGACTCGCTGCATGAGAGCGCCGGCCAGAACGCGACCAACCTGGGCTACAAAAAGGCGTTCATTCTGGCGCCGAACTATCAAGCCGGCAAAGATGCCCTCGCCGGCTTCAAGCGTTACTTCAAAGGCGAGATCGTCGGCGAAGTCTATACCCGTCTCGATCAGACCGATTACGCGCCGGAAATGGCGCAGATCCGCGCCGCCAAGCCGGACGTCGTGTTCCAGTTTCACCCCGGCGGTCTCGGCATCTCTTTCATGCGCCAATATCAGCAGGCGGGTCTGCTCGGCACCATTCCGATGGTCGTGGCTGCGCCTTCCATGGACTCAGTCATTCTCAAGGCAATCGGAGACGCCGCCATTGGCGTCAATGTCAGTTCGCAGTGGAATACCGACTTTGATAACGACGCCAACAAGCAATTTATGGCCGCGTGGCAAAAGAAATACGGCTCCGACCGCCTGCCGACCTTCTATGCCAGCCAGGGTTACGACACGGCGCTCGCCATCGGCGCGGCGCTCAAAGGGGTCAAAGGCGACCTTTCCGATACCGACGCATTTCGCACCGCCATGCTGAAGGCCGACTTCCACTCCGTGCGGGGCGCTTTCAAATTTGGCAACAACCAGCATCCGATCCAGGACTGGTACGCAATGCGCGTCGAGAAAGGACTGGATGGCAAGCCGGTGATCAAGACGATCGGAAAAGTCCTGTCCGATCACGGGGACGCTTACGCCAAGGATTGCAAGCTGTAAGGCCCGGCCGGCGATCCGACCCAAGCGGCAAAGCCATGAATCTGGCGCTTGAGCAGACGCTGAACGGCATACAGTTCGGCGTCATGCTCTTCCTGCTGGCGGCCGGGCTGACGCTGATCTTTGGCGTCATGCGCATCATCAACCTGGCGCATGGCGCCTTTTACATGATCGGCGCCTACGTCGCCGCGCTGGTGGGCGAGCGCACCGGCTCGTATGCGCTCGCCGCGCTCGCCGGTCTCGCAGCGGCTGGGCTTGCCGGTCTGATCATCGAGTTCGTGGTGATCCGCCGCCTCTATGCGCGCGATCATGTCCAGCAGGTGCTGGCCACCTTCGGTGTCATTCTCTTGATCAACGAAGGCACGACGATACTGTTCGGCCGGCAGCCGCTCTACCTGCCGATGCCCGCCATCCTGTCCGGCACGGTGCAGATTGTGCCCGGCGTGCCGTATCCGGCCTATCGCCTGGCGATCATTGCCGCCGGTCTTTTGGTCGCGATCGGGCTCTCGCTGTTCATCAACCGGACGCGCATCGGGATGCTGGTTCGCGCGGGCTCGACCCATCGCGAGATGGTACGCGCACTCGGCGTGAATATCCGGCTGCTTTACACGCTGGTGTTCGGCCTGGGCGCGCTGCTCGCCGGCTTGGGCGGCCTGTTGGCCGCTCCCCTCCTCGCGGTTCAGGTCGGAATGGGCGAGCAGATTCTGATCCTGACGTTTGTCGTTGTTGTCATCGGCGGGGTCGGCTCGATCCGCGGTGCGTTCGCCGGAGCCATGCTGGTGGGCATCACCGACACTCTGTTGCGCGCATTTCTGCCGATGCTGCTCCACCGAGTTATGACAGTTTCGGAGGCGGATGCCTTGGGCGGTGGGCTTTCCTCCATGGGCATTTATCTGCTCATGGCTCTGGTGCTTCTGATCCGCCCGCAAGGATTAATTCGTGCCGCAGGCTGATGGCGCCTTCGGACCGATCCGGTACCGGATCACCGGCGGCATTGCGCTCGCACTGTGCTTGCTGCTTCTGCCGTGGATCACGACCCAGGCGGGCAATCCAGCATTGATTGCGCTGGCGACGCGCATCCTCATCTATGCAATCGCCGCGTCCAGTCTCAATCTCATTCTCGGTTACGGCGGTCTCGTCAGCTTCGGACATGCGGCGTATTTCGGCGTCGGCGCCTACGCCGTCGGCATGCTGTATTTCCATTTCAGCAACGCCGAGCCGTTTCTAGGCCTCATTCGCGGCACCAACCAGCTCCTGGTCACAATTCCCGCCGCCATCGTCATCAGCGCCCTGTTCGCGCTGCTCCTCGGCGCTCTCTCGCTGCGCACGGCCGGTCTCCAATTCATCATGATTACGCTTGCTTTCGCCCAGATGGTCTTCTTTCTGTTTGTCTCGCTGAAATACTACGGCGGCGACGATGGCTTGATCGTTCGTCGCCGCAACGTCCTGTTCAATCTCAACATGGCCGATGACGCGACCTTCTATTTTGTTTGCCTCGCAATCGCGGCAGTCTACTTCTTTCTGTTTTGGCGGCTGGCTGAATCCCGCTTCGGTCTGGTGCTCGGCGGCATCCGTCAAAACGAGCGCCGGCTCGCGGCGATCGGTATTTCGACCTATCGTTACAAGCTCGTGGCATTCGTGATTGCCGGTGCCGGCGCGGGATTGGCCGGCGCGCTGATGGCCAACTTCGCCAATTTCGTCAGTCCGGACCTGCTGGACTGGTCGCAATCCGGTGAACTGATGATCATGGTGATCCTCGGCGGCGGCGCCACCCTGTTCGGACCGCTGATCGGCGCCGCGATATTCATCGGCCTTGAGACCGTGCTGACCGGCTGGACCGAGCATTGGCAGGTGTTCCTGGGCCCGTTTCTGATCCTCGTCGCGCTGTTCACCCGCGGCGGCGTGCTGTCATTATTCAAAGCCGGTACGAGCGGCGGCACTCATGCCTGATCCGCTGTTGCGCATCGACAACCTGACCAAACGCTTCGGCAGCCTGGCCGCCAATGACGGGCTGTCGCTCGATATCGTTGCGGGTGAAGTCCACGCCGTCATTGGCCCGAACGGCGCCGGCAAGACGACGTTGATTTCCCAGCTGTTCGGCGAACTCACGCCCGACGCCGGCGCCATCATATTTGCCGGCAAGGACATCGGCGCGCTCACCACCGCCGAACGAGTTCACATCGGCCTGGCGCGCTCCTTCCAGATCACCGAACTCTTGCCCGACTATACCGCGCTTGACAACGTTACGCTTGCGGTGCAGGCGCGGACCGGCCACAGCTTTCACTTTTGGTCTAATGCACGCCGCGACCCGGCACTACGCGAAGCGGCCATGGATGCGCTTGCGCGTGTTGGGCTCAACCGGCGCGCCGCTATCGCGGTGAGCGAAATGTCACACGGCGAGCAGAAGCAACTCGAGCTTGCGATCGCGCTCGCGACCAGGCCGCAACTGCTTTTGCTCGACGAGCCCATGGCCGGATTAGGAGCGACCGAATGCGCGTCCACCGTTGCGCTCCTGGCCGGCCTCAAGGGAGCTACCACGATCCTCTTGGTCGAGCATGACATGGATGCGGTCTTTGCGCTCGCCGACCGCATCTCGGTGCTGGCAAGGGGGCAGCGCGTGGCGACCGGCTCCGCCGAAGACATCCGAAACAATGAAGCCGTGCGACGCGCCTATTTCGGCGAAGGAAACCTCTAGTGCTGCGCGTCGAAGGTCTTCAGGCCAGCTACGGCCGCGGTCAGGTGCTGTTCGATATCCGTCTCGACATTGGCCGGGGCGAGGTCATTACCCTGCTCGGCCGCAACGGCATGGGCAAAACCACAACCATCCGCTCGATCATGGGCTTGATGCCGCGGCGCTGGGGCTTGATCGAATTTGACGGCAGACCCATCGGCGAGTGCGCGCCAGAGGCGGTAGCCCGCCGCGGCGTAGGCCTCGTGCCCGAAGGCCGACTGATCTTCCCGACATTAACCGTTGAAGAAAATCTGATCGCAACGGCGGCGAATCGGCTGGCCCGCAGCGAGACGTGGACGTTGAATGAAATCTACCAGCTCTTTCCAAGGCTGTCAGAGCGGCGAAAGCAGTTCGGCCGCACACTCTCCGGCGGCGAACAGCAGATGCTGGCGATCGGCCGCGCGCTGATGACCAATCCCCTGCTCATGATTTTCGACGAAGCAACCGAAGGCTTGGCGCCGGTGATCTGCAGCGAAATATGGAGTTGCATTTCGCTCCTGAAATCGCGCGGCCAGTCCATCCTCATCGTCGACCGAAATCTGAAAATTCTCCAGCGGCTTGCCGATCGGCACTACATCATCGAAAAAGGCCGCACGGTTTGGTCGGGCAGCTCGACCGAAATGGACCGCGACGTCGACCTGGTGCACCGCTACATCGGCGTCTAAATCACATTCGTCGCGCATAACGAATGCCGTCGCCGCCGCGGCCAACGAAAACGGCCGCCCGGTCTCCCGGGCGGCCGCTCACTTGCCAAGAGATTAGGGTTACGCTTCAGCTCCACCTGAAGGCGATAGCGCCGCTGATCGAACGTGGGCGGGTGCGCATCTGGTTGCCGCCGTCATTGCCGGACTGGACAATCCACTGGCCGTTTTCCTGGCCGACAATCTTGCCGACGTGGTGCGGCCACACAACCACCGCACCGACGCCGGGCGGGCCGGCGTGTCCCCAGCGCGCCCAATTGCGCGCAAGGTTGTATTGCGGGCCCGGGTCGCTGCCGACCAGCTGCCGCATTGCCCAGCCACACCAGGCCGCCGGGCGTCCTCCGGAGCCACCATGATATGTGGCTGTCACGGCCATAGCCGACGCTCCGTATCCGAAGTCTTGCGACGCCGAGTTGAAATAGCGTCGCGCAGAGTCACGACGGGCATAGACATAGTGTCGTGCATGAGTGTAACCGCCATGCCGATGCTCCCGTGCTTCGGCACTCTGTACAATTGCCAATGTCGCCGCGACCGCAGCCATTAAGGTCATCAACTTCATTCGAACAGTCCCTCGTGTTGTTAACGACGCACGCACTGTTTGATCTGCGAACAAAAACCCCGTCCAAACAGTCATGTTTGAACGAGGCTTGCAGATACAAACGCCTCGCTGAAAGGCGAGGCGCACCGCGTCATAGCATCTGAAGAACCGATCGTACCGCCCGATTTTGCATGGCAAGTATTTGTTTGATGGCCACAGGCGCCAAATTTTCGCCTAGTTTGGGCGGCCGAATTTTTGTTAACGAATGTGTTGATTCATTGAAAACGCCGGGCGGGGCATTGCATCGTCAGCGATGCAATATTTGCGCCAAACGCCGCACGATCTTAACCGTGGCAAATCAAAAAATGCACGACAGCGAAACGGCTATGATTTCGGTTGCGCCGCCGCTATCGCCTTCCAGTCGAATTTTTTGGCCAGCATCAGCGCTTCATCGTCCGGGATTCCGTTATACGAGACGCTGAGCATGCCGCTGGTGCCGAGCGCGACCAGAATCGCACCGGATTTGTCTTTGAAGTTGAAAGATCGCGTGACCTTCATGCCGTCGATCGTCGACGTGTTCATGCGGCCGTCGCTGGTTTCAATGTTCATGCCGGTCTGCATCGCCGCCAATGCGCCCTTTGCGGCCATGCCGAAGAGAATTTGCGCATGCAGGCGTGCCGCGCCGCGCTGATATTCCCGCGTCGCGGTGATCATATTGTTGCCGGGCATTTCCATCGAAACGCCGTCCGGCTTTTTTCCCTGCCAGCCGTCGAGGTCGACCAGGAACGGAAAGTAGCGTTGAAACGCCTGCTGAGCCCATGCGGTCGAAGCCTGCAGCAGCCAGACGGCCGGCAGAGCGCCCATGGTGAAATAGACTGCACGGCGACGGTTGATCATGTCAGCCCCCAAATATTGGCCGCTCAACATAACAATGGCCGGCCTTGCGGGGAAAGGTATTTCAAACGCCGGAAGCGGGCACTTCGGCGCGTAGATTGACAATCGGCAACCCGCGGGCGATCACAGACAATGCAGACCAAGCCTGATTTTCAAACGGCTGCTCCTCCGCAGCTCATTTTCCCGCATCCGGCGCCTCCGGCGTCCGGAAGCGCGATCGAGATCGCTCCGGGTATCCTGTGGGCGCGCTTGGCGCTGCCCTTCCTGCTTGACCACGTCAATATCTACTTCATCGATGACGGTGACGGATGGGCGGTTATCGATACCGGGCTCGGCGACGAGGCGACCAAGCTCGCGTGGCCGCGGCTGCTCGATGGGCCGTTGCGCAAGCGGCCGCTCACGCGCATCATCGCCACACATTTCCATCCGGACCACGTCGGTGCGGCGGGCTTTTTGCTCAAGCAGTTTGACGTTCCGCTGTACATGGCGGCGACCGAATATTTGCAAAGCCTGAACATCCATCTCGATCCGGGCGCGCTCGAGGCCGCGCACTACCGCCGGTTCTATACCGAGCACGGTCTTGATGAAACGACGACGCAGCGGGTGGTCACCAGCGGTCACGCCTATCTCAAACTGACGTCGGGCCTGCCGCCGACCTACCACCGCGTGGTCGGCGGCGACACCTTGCGCATCGGCAATCGCGAGTTCGAGGTGCTCACCGGCGCCGGACATTCGCCGGAAGAGATCATGATGTTCAGCCGCGCCGAGAAGCTGTTCTTCGCCGCCGATCAGGTGCTGGCCAAAATTTCTCCCAACGTCAGCGTCATCGCCGTCGATCCGGAAGGCGATCCGCTTGGCTACTATTTGCGGTCGCTGAACGCCCTGCGCGGAGACATCCCCGAGGACGTATTGGTGCTGCCAGGACACAATCTGCCGTTCTACGGGCTGCACACCCGGGTCGCCGAATTGCTCGACCACCATCAGGGACGCTGCGATCGCATATTGCAGGCTTGTCGCGCCGCGCCGAAGTCGGCAGCCGAGCTGGTACCGTCGGTGTTCACGCGAAGGCTCGATCCGCATCAGATGGGCTTTGCGTTCAGCGAAGTCCTGGCGCACGTCAATTACATGCTGCGGCAAGGCACGCTCAAGCCAATCGCTACCGGCGACGATATTCTTCGCACAAGTGTCGGCTCGTAGCGTTTTCCTGCGAGGATCGTATCGGGTGGCTGCGCATTAATGTGTGTCGGCAAAATGTGTGTCGCCAAAGGAATGCTTCTTTTGGTATAAATTTGTAAGTATTTCTATCAAGGGTTGCAGTTTAGCGGAACGAACCCAATTTCGCAACTGGCGGTGTAACCTTTTGTTTTTTCAAAGAGTGCTCAGCGAACGGCTTGTTATCGAAACACGTGGTCACGGCACCGCCGGGGGCTACTTCGCTTTGTAGCGGCGTTGACCTTGGGCAGAACGTTCTCGGCCGGCCGGATCATCGAGCGCTCGGTTGGTAACCGGATACGATCCTTCGCAATCGGGATATGCATGCTATCTGCGTGGCAGGAAAGAAGGATCCCCACCCAAATGGTCGCCGCCCGCAAGCGCGTGGAGAGGTATCGCAGCGTAGGCGGAGCTGCCGACCTTGTTCGGGTGGAGGTGCTTGTCCCGCCGTCGGCCCGCAAAGAGATTCTGGCAAATGCTGCCCGGTTGCGCGCGGGACATCGGGGCAACAAGGAGCTCAGGTCGCTCTATGAGAACGCACTTCGGTCCTACGGTACGCGCATCCTCGACAATGTCGATCTGGACCGGCTTCCCGACCTGCGTTCGCGTGCCGGCGTGGTTGCCCGCGCTATGATCGACCGCGGCGATGCCCGTGCGTTTGCCATGGGTCGGCGGATGCTTGATCGTCTGGATGCAATGGCAAGCTCAGATCGCGCTAACGCAGCTCCAGAGTGACGCGTCAACGTCTATTTCGCTTTGATGGCAGCGTTGACCTTGGGTAGGACCTTCTCGGCCAGCAGGATCATCGAGCGTTTGATTGACTTTCGTAAAAGGAGGTAAAGCAGGATCGGCATGGCATGCGATTTCGAGCCAACTTCTCGATGTCCTGAGAGCCCGTTTATCTCAAAATAAGTGACTTTCTAAAACGTCAACTATCGCCGAGGTGAATCAGTCGCGCCGCACTTTCATCGCTTAACCCGACGGGTTCGAGCCGGAGGCAATTTCGGCATGCGAGTTTGCGGCGTCGAATTTGCTCTCTCTTTCTCCACCCGTTCAATTGCCAATTCAAAAAGATACCCAAAGTATGGCGTTTTGAGTAGGTCCGGTCGTTTCGCCAGCGCGTTAGACATATCTTCGAAAATCTTGAGCTGCTCAGAACTCACTTTGTGATCCCTAGAGCCAGGTGCCTTTTCGGCGATAACGCGCAGAAGTTCGCGGTTGCCAGCGGAAAGCACCGCGAAGGATTCCGTCGAAGTGAACCAGACCTTCGGCTCGTCCGACGAGACGCGACGCTTGCCGCGCGCTATAGCCATGGTGCGCGCCTTCATCTCCTCGTAACTAGCGATACCGATTCTAAGCGTCGTCATATTCACTGCCCCCCCTTGCGCAACACGGTACCACATTAGTTATCACATCGGAGCACTACAACGCGCGAGCAAGCAGGGGAGGGGAAAGAGAAA
>JBAUGC010000958.1:0-2911 GCA_049679485.1 Xanthobacteraceae bacterium | reverse complement strand
TGATCGCGGCTTAGCGCCGAATGCCCGTCCGCACTACCAAAGCGTCTCAAGTGATCGAACACCTCAACAGAGCCACGGAACCTAAAGAGAAATCGAAACTTCGATCTCTAGGTTTTTCAGCGAACTGTTAGAGCCTTGGATCTCACGGTTCGTATACGATTTTGTTGGATCACAGGAATATGTGAAGGGGATAGTGCGACGATGTTTGTGGATAGAAGACGCCGAGGTTGCCGATGCCCTAGCGTCAAAATTTATCGCCGCTCGCTTGGAGGGCGTCCGGAAGATGAGGTTGGAAAGCGATGCAGCTTCAACGCGAGCGTTCGCTGAACGCCCTCATCGGTTCAAACAGATTCAAGGACGTAGTGTAAAATCAGCTATCGTCGTTCCCAAAGTAACGTCCGAAGAACGCCCCTATCTTCCCGTTGGCCTATTGTCTTCAAATTCCATTGTATCAGACAATGCGTTTGCACTATACGACGCTCCCCTCTGGAATATGGCGCTGATTGCATCGCGCGTACATCTGGTCTGGATCGCAACGGTCTGCGGCAAACTTGAAACTCGATATCGTTACTCAAACACCCTCGGTTGGAACACTTTCCCTGTTCCTTCGCTCACGGAAAAAAACAAAGCAGATCTGGTTCGCTGCGCCGAGGACATTCTCCTTGCCCGTGAGGCGCATTTTCCGGCGACGATTGCCGAACTCTACGATGCAGAGACAATGCCCCCCGACCTTCGCGCGGCCCATGACCGCAACGACGAAACCCTGGAGCGCATCTATATCGGCCGGCGCTTTCGCAACGATACGGAACGACTGGAAAAGCTGTTCGAACTTTACACCAAGATGGCCAACGATAAGGCGCCGCAAAAGCCTGTCAGGAAGGCGCGGCTCGATGGGTGAGTGCGCGCAACGTCGTTCTTGCGTCATGCCCGGCCTTGTGCCGGGCACCCACGTCTTGCTTTGCGGCGGTAAGAAAGACGTGGATGGCCGGGACAAGCCCGGCCATGACGGAATTAGGATGCATCGCGACGTAAGCCTTTGAAGCGGGCGCCTGAATGCCTAAATTTGACTGGAACCCCGACAAGAATGACAGCAACCTCGTCAAGCATGGGATTTCTTTCGAGGAGGCCGCGACAATCTTTGAGGGTCCAGTCTTTACCCTTGCCGACGAGGACCCGGCGGAAGAGGTGCGCGAGCGAAGTTATGGGCTGATCAATGGGATCACGGTAGTATGCGTGATCCATACCGATCGAAACGGGGCGACAAGGATCATTAGCGCACGAAAAGCAACCAAGAGCGAACGAGACCTGTTCAATGCCTATCTCAAAGCAGCGGGCCACTGAAATCGAGGCGATAGCCGAGAAGGATATCGACACCTCGGACATTCCGGAGGTGGGCGAGGAGTTCTTCAAAAGGGCCAAGCTTCGGTTGCCGGCGACGGCCGCACCCGCCGGCGCAACGGGCAAGTTTGCCGTGCCGTCTGTTTCGATGTCCTATGCGCGAACCGGCGCATCGACCAAGATCGACGCGCTTGGCATGCGTCCGATGCAGGAGGGCGCGTACGGGCGGCGCGGCGAGCAATATCTTCTGATCAAGTCGCCGCCAGCCTCCGGCAAAAGCCGCGCGCTGATGTTCATTGCGCTGGACAAGCTCCACAATCAGGGCCTCAAACAGGCCATCATTGTGGTACCGGAGAAGGCGATCGGCGCAAGCTTTTACGATGAGCCGCTCACTCAGTATGGCTTCTGGGCCGACTGGCGGGTCGAGCCTAAATGGAATCTGTGCAATGCGCCGGGTGCGGACAACGGCGGCAAGGTCAAGGCGGTCGGCGCGTTCCTGCAAAGCGACGACAAGGTGCTGGTGTGCACCCATGCGACGTTCCGCTTCGCCGTCGACGAGTTCGGAGTGGAGGCTTTCGACAACCGGCTGATTGCGGTGGACGAATTCCACCACGTGTCGGCCAATCCCGACAACAAGCTCGGCGCACATCTCGGGCAGTTCGTTGCCCGCGACAAAGTTCATCTCGTGGCGATGACTGGCTCTTATTTCCGGGGCGACGCCGAAGCGGTGCTGGCACCGCAGGACGAAGCCAAATTCGATACGTTCACCTATACCTATTATCAGCAGCTCGATGGCTACGATTATCTCAAGCAGCTTGATATCGGTTATTTCTTCTACAATGGCCCCTATGTCGACGACATCGCAAAGGTCCTCGATTCAGATCAGAAGACCATCGTCCATATTCCCAGCGTGAACTCGCGGGAAAGCACGCTGCGCGGTAAGACGACCGAAGTCGAAGATATCATGCACGCGCTCGGGACGTGGGAGGGCAAGGATCCGATTACCGGCTTTGATCTGGTCAAGCGCGCGGATGGGCGCAAGCTGAAAATCGCCGATCTGGTCGACGATGGGCCGGAGCGGCACGCCAAAGTGCTGGCCGCGCTGAAGGACCCCGCGCAGAAGAACAACCGGGACAATGTCGATATCATCATCGCGCTCGGCATGGCGAAGGAAGGCTTCGACTGGATTTGGTGCGAGCACGCCTTAACGGTCGGCTATCGCTCAAGCCTCACGGAAATCGTCCAGATCATCGGGCGGGCGACCCGGGACGCGCCGGGGAAGAGCCGCGCGCGCTTCACCAACCTGATCGCTGAGCCGGATGCCTCGGAACTCGCTGTCAGCGAGGCGGTGAATGACACGCTCAAGGCCATCGCCGCGAGTTTGCTGATGGAGCAGGTGCTGGCGCCGCGTTTCTCTTTTACACCGAAGAATCCGAATAGCGGCCCGATCGAAGGCTATGATTACGGCGACGGCGGTTATGATTCGACGAAATGCAATGTCGGCTTCAGCCACACGACAGGCCAGTTCCAGATCGAACTCAAGGGGCTTGCTGAACCCAAGAGCAAGGAAGCG
>JBAUGC010000957.1:0-7975 GCA_049679485.1 Xanthobacteraceae bacterium | reverse complement strand
CCGCTTGACCGTCTGGTCCCTCTCCGACGTGACCCGCGAGCGCGAGCGGCAGGAAAACGTCTTTCAGGAATTGCAGCACGCCATCGACTATCTCGATCATGCGCCAGCCGGCTTCTTTTCCGTCAATGCCGCCGGCGACGTGGTCTATCTCAACGCTACGCTGGCCAATTGGCTCGATCAGGATCTTGCGCAGGTCGGTTCCGGCGGTCTCAAGCTGACCGACCTTGTTGCCGGCGACGGCGCTGCGCTGCTGACGACGCTGCGCGCCGCGGCCGGCGAGGTCAAAACCGAGGTGCTTGACCTTGATTTGAAGACCCGCAGCGGACGCACGCTCCCGGTCCGTCTGTTTCACAAACTCGCTTTCGGCCCCGGCGGCGCGCCTGGAGCTTCCCGCACCCTGGTCCTTAATCGCGCGCGCGACGACGGCACCGATCCGCAACGCGCGGCGGAAATCCGCTTCATGCGCTTTTTCCACAACACGCCGATGGCGATTGCCACCGTGGACAAAGCCGGCGGTATCGTGCGCAGCAATCCCCTGTTCGCGCGATTATTCCACGACGCGTTGAGCGCGGAAGGCAGCGCTCGTTCGATTGGCGCCATCGTGGCCGAACGCGATCGTGCGGCCCTCGAGGACGCAATCGCGGCGGCGGCGAGAGGCAAGGGCGATATCGCGCCGGTTGATGCTGTGCTCGCGGGAGAGGGTGATCGCTTTGGGCGCTTCTACGTTACTCCGGTCGAGGAGGTTGAGCGCGACCAGGAAGCGGCCATCGTCTATACGCTTGAGACCACCGCACAGCGCGAACTCGAGAACCGGCTCGTTCAGCAGCAAAAGATGGAATCGATTGGTCAGCTTACCGGCGGCATCGCGCACGACTTCAACAACATGCTCAATGCCATCATCCTGGCGACAGATTTCCTGATCAACGCGCATAAGCCGACCGATCCGTCCTTCAAGGACATCATCGAGATCAAGCAAAGCGCCAACCGCGCGGCCAGTTTGGTCCGGCATCTGGTGGCTTTTTCGCGCAAGCAAACGTTGCGGCCGCAGGTGCTCGATCTCGGCGAAGTGCTCAGCGATCTCACCCTCGTGCTGCGCCGGCTGATCGGTGAAAAGGTCACGCTCGACGTGGTGCACGGCCGCGATCTGTGGCCGGTCAAGGTCGACAACCTGCAGTTCGAGCAGGTGATTATGAATTTGGCGGTCAACGCCCGCGACGCCATGCCCAACGGCGGCAAGTTGGCGATCCGCAGCGCAAATGTCGCCGCCAAGGACTGCGCTCGCTACCAAAACAAGGGTATGCCGGCCGCCGATTACGTTCTTGTCGAGGTCAGCGACACCGGCACAGGCATCCCGGAAGGCATCCGTGGCAAGATTTTCGAACCGTTTTTCTCGACCAAGGACGTTGGCAAAGGCACCGGCCTTGGCTTGGCTACAGTTTACGGGATCATCAAACAGACCGGCGGCTTCGTCTATTTCGACTCGGTCGAAGGCAAAGGCACGACGTTCCGCATCTTCCTGCCGCGACACCTTGCCGATGCGCGCGAACCCGCAGTCAAACGACCTGCCGAGCCTACGGGCGTCGGAGCTCCTGCGCTTGTCGACGCGCTCATTGCTGCCGACAAAGTCAAGCGCGCGGCCAGCTCTGATCTCACCGGCCAAGGGACCATCCTGCTGGTCGAGGACGAGGAAGGTTTGCGCGCGCTCAATGCCCGGGGCCTTACGTCGCGCGGCTATACTGTGCTCGAAGCCGGCAATGGTATCGAGGCCATCGAGGTCCTGGAGAAGTCCAATCGTCCCGTCGATCTCGTGGTCTCCGACGTCATGATGCCGGAGATGGACGGTCCGACCATGCTGCGGGAATTGCGCAGCCGGCATCCGAACCTGAAAATCATCTTCATGTCCGGTTACGCGGTGGACGCCTTCGAAAAGAGTCTTCCCGATCTCGGGCAGTTCGCGTTCCTACCCAAGCCGTTCACGCTGAAGGATTTGGTCACCGTCGTGAAAGAGACGCTGGCGGCGTAACGCCTATTGCTGAGCCGGCGTGTCGTCGTGGCAGGATTGCGGGGCCGCCGGCGTATCGTGCCGCCAGACCGGCATGCTGCACTTGTCGCAAGCGGCAAGCGTGAGGGCAAATCCCGCCACAATAAATAGCCGCAACGCGCGAATGCTGACTGTGCGCGAGAGATTCGGCACGACTACCACAGTCCGCCGCCACGCGTCTAACTGCTGCAACAAGACACCCATCCGGTCCCCATAAATGTCGACTGCGACGTTGTTGCGGCGAGCCGCCAAGATTGGGAGCGTATCGCCCGCCGATTTCCATTATCTTACCGTCCGGAGCAGCCACCATCACCGTCTTGCTGCCCTTAGTCTTAAAGTGGAGAGGAACACGCACATGGACATCCGCCCCTGCGGCTCGCAGGCTTCGCGCCAAGCCCCGGCCCAATATTTCACCGGTGCGGTGTGGCAGGATCCGATTATTGAAGCGCCGAATCCGCCTGCGGACGTTCGCGCAACCCTGGTGCGCTTTGAGCCCGGCGCACGCACCAACTGGCACACGCATCCAGCCGGGCAGACGCTATACATTATCTCCGGCGTTGGCCGGGTGCAGAGCGAGGATGGCGATAGGAAGGTGCGAGAAGTCCGTGCCGGCGATGTGGTCTGGTTCCCGCCGAACACGCGGCACTGGCATGGCGCGAGTCCGACCAACGGAATGGTGCACATGGCCATTACCGAGGTCCGGGATGGCAAATTCGTCGAGTGGATGGAGAAAGTGGCCGACGCGCAATATAAAGGTGACTGAGGCTTACGCTTGCCGGGCTCTGAATACCCCCGAGGGTCATCATGATCTGCAATATGCGCAAATCTGCTTTCGCGTTTCCTCTTGCTGCATCGGTCGGCGCGTCCGCATTGATGGCAACGACCTGCGCGTTCGCTGAGTCCAAATTTGACGGGCCGTGGAGCGTCGCGGTCTACACCACGACCGGACCATGCGATCCGTCTTATCGCTTCAGCGGGCAAATCGTCGACGGTGCGATCTCATACGCTTACGGTTCACTCGAAGTAACCGGGCGCGTCGACGGCAGCGGCGCGACCTTCGTGCGCGTCATCGCCGGTACCAGTCATGGCGAGGCGCACGGTCGTATGACCATGACTCACGGTAACGGCACGTGGAGCGGTATTGGTCCGGACGGCCATTGCGCCGGCACCTGGTATGCAACCAGAAAATGACCGCGCTCGGGGCCGTGCATCGGCGGCGGGAGGAGTGACCATTGCGCTACGAACTTTATTACCATCCAACGGTTCAGGGTCGCGGCGAATTCGTGCGGCTGGCGCTAGAGGAAGCCGGTGCGGACTATGTCGATGTCGCACGCCGCAAAGGCAGGGCGGGCGTTCCGGCGATGATGAAGATCATCGAGGACGAGCGCAGCAAACATCCGCCATTCGCACCGCCGCTTCTGAAAGCCGGCAACCTGATCGTCGCGCAGACCGCCAACATTCTTTTATATCTGGGGCCGCATCTTAAGCTCGCGCCGCGCGACGAGGCCGGGCGGCTGTGGGCGCACCAATTGCAGCTCACTATCACCGACCTCGTGGTCGAGATCCACGACACCCATCATCCGATCACTTCGTGGCTCTATTATGAGGAACAGCGGCCAGCGGCGAAGCGGCGCACCAAGGATTTCTGGCGTTACCGCGTGCCGAAGTTCCTCGGCTATTTCGAACGCGTACTGCAGCGAAACGGCGGCCGCTATCTGGTCGGTAGCCGCCTGAGCTATGTCGATCTGTCGCTGTTTCAGCTCGTCGAGGGGCTGCGTTATGCGTTCCCCAAGCGCATGAAGCGCTTCGAAAAGAAAATACCGGGCGTCGTCGCGCTGCACGACCGCGTCGCCAAACGGCCGCGTATCAAGGCCTATATGTCCTCGAAGCGCCGCATTCCGTTTAGTCAGTGGGGCATCTACCGCTACTTCAAGGAACTTGACGCTTGAAGGTGCAGCGTCACGGCCTAGCCGAGCGCTTTGACACCGGCCAGCGCGATCTGTTCGTCCTCATGCGATTGCACGCCGGAGACGCCGATTGCGCCCACGCATTCGTTCTGATGCATGACCGGTAACGCGCCCTGAATCGGCAAACCGGCGGGGAACGTCACGAATGCCGGCCGGTCCTTGATGCGGTCTTCGAAAAATTTGCTCGGCCGTTTGGTCATGGCCGAGGTGCGGGCCTTGCCAAGCGAAACATCGGCCGAGATCACCGGCGCGCCGTCCATCCGCTGGAATCCCAGCAGATAGCCGCCGTCGTCGACGATCGAGACCGCTACCGCCCAGTTGTTCTTGACCGCTTCGGCTTCACAGGCGGCCAGCATTTTGTTCACATCAGACCACGTCAGGCACGGTTTGTTACGCATGGTTTCTCCTTATGACGGTATCGCATAACGTTTCATCTTGCATTTTGCGGCAGTAGTTTTTGAGCGGACGGATTGTTCCGGATTGCTTCGGGCAGCCAGGCTACGGATCGCAAGGCTGCGTCAAGCGCGGCCTCCCGTGACGGAAAGATCGCAGCCGAATAGTACCGGACTGCGGTCCAGGCGCCTCGGTCTTCGACGTCACGCCTAAACTCTTCGAAACCGAAGCTTCCGTCTGGACGAGCGAACAGGTCGACGCACCGGTCATGTTCGAAATTTTCCAGGCTGACAAAGACCAACCAGGACTTATCGATTCGCTGCGACGCCACGCCGTTCCTGCCTTCACCGCTTTGCCAAACGGCCAAAGCTGCGCGGCATTGTGGCGGATTTCAAACTTGGACACCATCGGGTATGGTCGCGACTTGACGCTCGGCGCCGTGCGCTCATATTTTGCCGGTTGCAATCCGGCCGCAGCAATGGGGAGATCGTGATGCTTCGATTGACGCCTCTTCGTTTAGCCGCAGGAGCTATGGCAGTCGCAATGGTATCAATGATGGTGTCGTCGGCGGGGGCGTTTACCCTCGAAACCATCGATGGTGACGGAAGCGGCGGTTCGCGATTTTCCGACCCAGACACGTTGACCAACAATCAAGGCGTGCGGCCGTTCGGTCCGGGCGGTCCAGCGATGCAATTCGGTGTGCAGTCAGGCGTCCAGTCTCCCTTCAGCCACGGACCAGCCTCTGGCTTCGGATCATCATCATCACAGGCGCCCCCGGAGCCCTATAACCTCAACAATCCGAGCCGTTACTAAGCGTCCGCTCGCCGTTATCGCCCGGGGCGCATGCGCTCGAGCAATTCCGTAGTCGGATAGGAATCGGCCGGCAGCGCGTATTTGACCTGCATGGCCTTGACCGCCTGCCGCGTCTTTAGGCCCATAAAGCCGTCCACGTTACCCACGTCGTGGCCGGCGCGTACCAGGAGCCCCTGCATTTCCTTGACCTCCGCGAAAGGTAGCGCGGGGGGCGGCGTGCCCGGGTGCAGCGCGGGTGCGCCGGCGATGCGGGTCGCGAGGTAGGCCGCGGTGGTCGAATAGACCAGCGAGTTATTCCACTGCAGATAGACTTGGAAATTTTGGTAGGCGAGAAACGCCGGCCCCATGCGCCCCATCGGCAACAGCAGCGACGCGGGCAGACTGTCTGATGGCAGCGGCCTGCCGTCGGCGAGCGTCACGCCCCATCCCGCCCATTTTGATCGCGGCAGCTGAATGGCGAGATCGGCCTGGTCCCACGGCAAATTCGCCGGCACGCGCACTTCGGTGAGCCACGGTTCGCCGCGCCGCCAGCCGAGCCCGTGCAGATAATTTCCCGTCGAAGCGAGCATGTCGGGGACGTTGTGGATGAGATCGCGCTTGCCGTCGCCGTCATAGTCGATGGCGTATTGATAATACTCCGACGGCATCATCTGGGTCTGGCCAAGCTCGCCGGCCCACGAGCCGACCATCTCCTCGGGCCGCAGGTCGCCGCGATCGATCAGACGAAGCGCGTCGAAGAGCTGGGAGCGGAAACGGTCGCTGCGGCGGCAATCGTAAGCCAGCGAAGCGATGGCGCTGAGCGAATGATACTTGCCCATATTGGCGCCGAAATCGCTTTCCAGCGCCCAGAACGAGACGATGACGGGAGCGGGCACGCCGTATTGCTGCTCGATACGCGCGAGCTCGGCGGCGTGCGACTTGATCAGGGCCGCGCCGCGCTGAATGCGGTAACTGTTGGCCATACGGCCGGCGAATTCCAAAAACGTCTGCGCGAAAACGCGCTGCCCGCGGTCGATGTTGACGATGTGCTGGTCGTAGGTCAGCGATGGCGCAGCTGCGGCAATGGCGCGCTGGGAAATCTCTTTCGCCGCGGCTTCGTGCTCGAAGCTGGCAAGCCACGCCTCGTAAGTGCCGGTGGTGCGGCACGGTGCGGCCAGCGCCGCGCTGGCTCCAATCAACGATAATAATGTCGCGATGGCCAAGCCGCGTAACACCACCGAAAGCCCCCTCAATGTCCGGCCGGCGCGGATCGCAAATACCAATCCAAAATCTCTTCGCCGGTCCAGTAGATCACGCCATCGTGCCGGCGGGCGTGCTCGTAGATTGCTTCAAGGTATTTGATCCGGTGCGGCTGGCCGCTGATGTAGGGATGGATGGCGAGTGCCATGATTTTGGCGCGCTCTCTGCCCTCGGCATAGAGCCGGTCGAACTGATCGATGGCGCGGCGCAGGAGATAGTCGCTCTCGTGATGCTGGATGATCATCATCGGGATATCGTTCAGTTCGACCGTGTAGGGCAGTGTCACCAGCGGGCCGGCGGCGGTGCAGATCGTCGTCGGCTCATCGTCGTAAACCCAGTCCCCGATATATTTGATACCGGCGGCAGTGAGGATGTCCGGCGTGTCGAGAGTCTGCGTGAGCCCGGGTCCGAGCCAGCCGACCGGTCGTTTGCCACAGAAGCGTTCAGTGACGTCAAGCGTGCGCTCAATCATCGCCTTCTGATCGGGCTCGGCGTGGATCGGGCCCTGTTCGTAGGCGTGGCCCATGAACTCCCATTCGTCAGAGCGTGCCTGTTCGGCGACGCGCGGATAATCCTCACAGACCCGGGCATTGAGCGCGAGCGTCGGGCGAATGTTCAAGCGCTTGAACAGATCGAAGAAGCGCCACACTCCGACGCGCATGCCGTACTCGTGCCAGCTCCAGTTGGGGACGTCGGGAAGCTGCGCCTGACCGGCGGGTGGGCCGATCACCTGGCGCGCCATCGGCTTGCGGATATCCCAGACTTCAAGATTGACGATGGTCCAGAGCACCAGCCGCGATCCGCCGGGAAGTTTCAGCGGCGGCCGGTCGACGATGGCCGAATAGTCGCAGCGTTCGCGCGGCAGCATCGCGTTCGCCATCCATCACTCCCTTATTTCCCGATTGTGCGCCCGCCAAGGGCGGGACTCGGTAGGTAGTTTCGCGCCAACGTCAATCCCTTAGCGGGGATTTCTTTAGTGGATCACATCCGTGTTAATTTGAATCTTGGCCATTGCTCTGCCCGGGTGAATAGGTATGGAACTATCCTTGTACGGGCTGATTACCACCCTAGCTATTAGCGTTCAGGTATTCGTCTCCTTCGGATTTTCCGGGCCTAACTGATGCCACGTCCCGCCGTTCGACTGCATGACACAGCCGTTGCGGATGCTGCTCTCGCGGAGCCTCCCGGCGATTCGCGTCGATTTTGGCTCGACGCTTTCTCTCCGGTGCGCGCCGAGACCGAGCGCCGCGCGGCGCCGCTCTCCGCCGAGGACCAGGTCGTGCAATCAATGCCGGACGCAAGTCCGACGAAGTGGCATCGGGCGCATGTGACGTGGTTCTTCGAGCAGTTTCTGTTGCGGCCGTTTGCGCCAGCTTATCGTCCGTTCGATGAACGCTTCGCCTTTCTGTTCAACTCTTATTATGTGGCTGCCGGGCCGCGGCACGCGCGGCCGCAGCGCGGCCTGATCACCCGGCCAGGCGTCGCCGAGACCACCGCTTATCGCGCGCATGGCGACGCGGCG
>JBAUGC010000956.1:0-16286 GCA_049679485.1 Xanthobacteraceae bacterium | reverse complement strand
CTCCGTCGCGATCAAACCAACACTCTCAGCCTGACGGGCACTTAAGCTGCCTGCCGCGCCGACCACTTTCAACGTGATCGGTCGAGCATCCCTAATCATCGACGCCGCGAGCGCAGCACCCAGTCTTTCGAGATAAGGAAGCATTTCAATAGGCCCCACTATCCCCGATGCGTAGAGTTGTTGTTGAACGGTCGCGATCGAAATCACCCGATCGTGAGTGTCCTGCAAAAGGGTCCGCGTCTCCTCAGAGCTGACCGCATTTGCTTTCATCAAAATAATGCCCGCAATGATTTGCAGACTATTGGCGATCCGGTGCTGAATTTCTTCCAGCAATACGTCCTTCTGTCGCAACAGATCGTCTTTTTCTCGCTCCAAAGTGCGCCGCGCCGTGACATCCTCAATTCCGAGCAGAATGGTCATTTCGGCGCCTTCCTTGTAGAACACTTGGCGGGCGTTCAAGAGCATGATGCGGGTGCCAAGATGCGGAAACTCGTGCTCGACCTCATAATCCGTTATCACGCCATGTTCCGGGATAATTTTCTCCAGCAGCAAGCGAAGTTTCGGAATATCCCATTGCCCGTCGCCTAACGCGTAAAGGAGTTTCCCCTGCGTCTCCTCGGGGCTCACCGCGAATGCCGAATAGAAGGAGCGGCTCGCAGCAATAACGCGCAACTCCTTGTCGAGTACGATGACAGGTTCCCGGACCGTATCGACGATGCTCTGAGCCAGTGCGCAGGCGTCTGCGACATTCTTAAACTGTTCTCTGAAATTAGTTTTTTGCATACATCCTCGAAATAGCTCCACGGAGGACTTCTTCGGATGAGTCCACCGAGATCGCTATTGGTTGGCGCGGTGCAGTGAATTGAATTGAATTGAGTTGAGTTGAGTTGAGTTGAGTTTTATGGCTCAGCCGTAGTCCGAGTCTGAGCAAAAGTGCTCACTCGGAAGCGGAGTGTCACCAATCCAGTGCGGTCTTCCGAGCGGGGCAACTCCGACATAAGCTGTATCCGCCAGCCGACCAGCGGCTGAAAAGTATGAAAGCCCGAGTCATGGCAGCGAAACGCCGACCGTCATTCGACCCAAAGGCGTTTCTCGCTAAGATCGGCGATGGCCATGACGTCGGTAATTACCGCAGGGATCAGATCATATTTTCACAGGGCGACCCCGCAGATGCGGTGTTTACGTCCAGAAGGGCAAGGTAAAGATCACCGTCGTTTCCGAGCACGGCAAGGAAGCGGTTATAGCCATTCTTGGGACAAAACGATTTCTTCGGCGGGGATGCCTTGCCGGACAGACGCAGCGCATAGCGACAGTCGCGGCCATGACGGACTCCGTGATTACGCGGCTGGAGAAGTTTCGCTGGCCTGCTGACCCATGATACGCTCTGGCAAGGGCTGCTTCCTGCCGGACTTTATTTTGGATTTCATTTGATTGAGGGCGAAACTTTAACGCCGATGCTCTTGGCCAGACGGTTCACTCTCAATCCCGTCCTTGTGATCATCTCGCTCGTCTTCTGGTTCTGGATGTGGGGTATTCCGGGCGGGATACTCTCTATGCCCATGCTGGCGATTACCAAGATCATCTGCGACCGACTTCAGCCGCTGGCTGCATTTGGGCATTTCCTTGAGGGCTAAACTCAATCGCTTTCGGAGGCCAGAGTTTACCGGACGACACCCATCGCGAAGCCGGGGCGCTCTAAATCCAGGTACGGCGCGCAACTTATAAGCCGCCGCAACGTCGGCTGTTGGACCCGAAGCGGACATCTAGGCACGGCCGCCGTTTGACGAGCTCCCTGCGATTAGCAACACCTCGGCCGGTTTCACGCATTTCCGCAATAGTTCGCCATATTGCTCCCTTTCCCTTGCGCTGAGCTCGCGGAGACACTTGTCAAAGGCGTCACTAAGAGCTTTACGGCCCCGCTCGCGCACTTTGCGTCCCAGGGGCGTTAGCTGGATTTCAAATCGCCGCAAGTCCCCCGCAACGGTTTTTCTTTTTACGTACTGGGCTCGTTCCAGTTTTTTGATCAAAAAAGTTACCGTGGGCTTGGGCAATGTCAGACGTTTGGCGAGAGCAGCCGGATGCTTCAATTCTTCAATTGAGGCCAGCAGAAAAAAGCCTTTCACGTCCAACTTATCTTTGGCCAGCGCAAGCTCCGCATTTTGTGTGATGCGTTCGTAGAACTGAACGTGCAGCTGCAGAAGGTCCCAATTATTCATATTTCTCCTTGACGAGTTGATTGTATAGTTCTATATTAAACTATTCCATATGGAATAGTATTGTAACCTAACCAGAGAACGAGGCCAATGGCTAAAACAATTCTGATCACCGGGGCCTCTAGCGGCATCGGACAGGCTACCGCGCTTTATTTCGCCGAAAGGGGCTGGAATGTCGCCGCAACCATGCGCGACCCGCTCAAGGCCGATCCCGCGCTGAAGCATCCACAAATCAGCTTGTTCGCGTTGGATGTGACGAATGAAGAATCCATTGCGCAAGCTCTAACCGATTCATTGGATCGTTATAAAAAGATTGATGTTCTGCTGAACAACGCAGGCTACGCCTTATTCGGCCCGATTGAAGCAATAGACAGTCAGCAGATTCAACAGCAATTTGCGACGAATCTATTCGGCTTGGTCAGTGTCACGCAGCAAATGCTTGCAGTCATGCGGGGCGCGGGCGAAGGTTTGATTATCAACGTCTCTTCCATTATTGGCCGTATGGCTCTTCCCTACACCTCGTCATACATCGCGACAAAATTCGCTGTAGAAGGGTTGAGCGAATCGATGCGCTATGAGTTGGAGCCGTTTCATATCCGCGTCAAAATAATCGAACCCGGCAGCATCAATACCGAGTTCGGCAGGGGCGGCAAGCAAACGGCGGTGAGTGGTCCTTATCAAGCGAGCATGACCAAATTTTTGGCTATGTTTACGAAAAGGAACTCTGCAGGGTCCAAGCCAGAGGAGGTTGCGAAAGTAATTTATCGTGCTGCGAATGATCCGAGCAATCGGTTGCGTTACCTCGCCAAACCCGGCCCATTTTTTTGGATGAATCGAATTTTGCCTGATGCGATATGGCGGCGGCTGCTGGTGAAAGCAATGGTCAAATAGAATAGAGGAACGATGGTCCGATCAAACGGATTTAAGCCCGCGATCTTCGAGCAAAGGGTCTGACTTATAACGCAACAGTGGGCGAATTTATTCGCTGATAAAGCGCGAAGATCGGCAATCGATCCAAAGCTAATCCAGCAATATGGGTCCGTTTCCGGCCTGCAGCAGACATACGGGTCTTGGTTGCGAATGTCGGCTTCCCGGGGGGGCATAGCGGACATCCAACACTTGAGCCGCGGCAATTTACACCGAAATCTCGCCTTCCAGATAAAGCACCGCGCGGCCGGCTATGCTGGCCCGGTCGCGGTTGAGCGGGCAGCGGAGCTGTTCGCGGGGCGAGTCGATCAGAGATCGTCTGGCGTGAGGCCGGTGGCTTTGGCGATCCGGCCAAGCATACGCGGACCAATCTCTTCGCTGTCACGGAATGCAAAAACATAATCAGGTGAGCCGGTGCGTTGCAGGATTCGGTGCGAGCCTGTTTGTCGTTTGATGGTCCAGCCGCGGCGCAAAAGCGGCGAGTACCCGCTGTGCCTTCGCCGCGGGCCACCGGCTCATGCCGCTTCGAAAACGCCAGCGATCTCTCGGGGCAACGGCTCGCCATTGTCAAGACGGTCGGCGATCACCCGCAATGCCAAAGCTTTGGCCTTAGCACTCACGTCGGCCTCGCTGGTTCCGTAGACCAATACGCCGGGAAGCGCAGGAACCTCGGCGATCCAGCGACCGTCTTCCTCTCGTTCGCTCTCAATTTTTAACATGCAATACCTTGCCTCTAACATTGAGCTTACAGCGTGTCTCCCCGTCGCTCAACATTAACCTCCACCGAAATGCGCCCCTCGAGATAAAGCACCACGCGGCCGGCGATGCTGACGCGGTCGCCGTTGAGCGTGCAGCGGAGCGCGCCGCCGCGGCGGGAGAGCTGGCGGGCTTCCAGTTCGGTCTTGCCGAGACGCTTGGCCCAGTAGGGCGTCAGCGTGGTGTGCGACGAACCCGTCACCGGATCCTCCGGGACGCCTTGTGCCGGAGCAAAGAAGCGCGACACGAAATCGATCCCGTTCTCGCCGGGCGCGGTGACGATGGCCGCCCAGCAATCGACCTTGGCGAGTGCGGCGAGATCGGGCGTGAGCGCGGCAATCTCGGCGGCGCTGTCGTAAACGACGAGATGATCGCGGGCGCGCAGCACCTCACGCGGCTTGCCGCCCAATGCTGCGAGCAGGCCCGGCGGCGCTTCGGCCGGAACAGCGGGCCGCGCCGGAAAATCCATCACCAGCATGTCGGCGCGCCGCGCGACGACCAAGGTTCCGGCCTTCACGGTGCGGAAGCTGACGCTCTGACGCTGCGGTTCGAGAAAGCTCATGACCACATGGCCGGAGGCGAGCGTCGCGTGCCCGCACAAGTCGACTTCGACCGCCGGCGTGAACCAGCGCAGCGCATAATCGCCGCCGTCGCGGACGAAGAAGGCGGTCTCCGACAGATTGTTCTCGGCCGCGATCGCCTGCATGGTCGCGTCCGGTAGCCACGCGTCCAGCGGACAGATCGCGGCAGGGTTGCCGCCGAACAGGTTGTCGGTGAAGGCATCGACCTGATAGATCGGCAGGCGCATTTTCGGCTCCGGGACCGGTGAAGGAATTGCTCGACTATTGGCACAAGCCGCCTCGTGCGGCTATGTGAGGCCACTCGCGCGCCCAAGAAATACATCCGAGGACATCCGAGGACATCCATGGCCAAGCTCAATCTATCCCTCGCCGTCCGCGACTATGACCGTATCCGTCCGCTCTCCGACGGGCTGGTGCAGATCGACGGCGTCGATCCGGTGTTCATGGCGCTTGGCCCGGAAGAGATCTTCTTCCGCGCTTTCCGCCAGGCCGAATTCGACATCTGCGAATTGTCGCTGTCGAGCTTCACGGTCAAGACCGCCCGCGGCGACAGCCCCTATGTCGGCGTGCCGGCTTTCGTGTCGCGCGCCTTTCGCCATAACGCGATCTATGTACGCACCGATCGCATCAAGAAGCCCGAGGACCTCAAGGGCAAGAAAATCGGTGTGCCGGAATACCAGCTCACTGCGAATGTCTGGGCTCGCGCCATTCTCGAAGACGATCACGGCGTGAAACCCTCCGACATTCACTGGATTCGCGCCGGCATGTTTGAGCCCGGCCGGCTGGAAAAGATAACCATCAATTTGCCGAAAGACGTGAAACTCGACGACGCGCCCGCGGACCGGACATTATCGGAGATGCTAGACACCGGCGAGATCGATGGCGTGATCGGACCGCGGGTGCCGACGCCGTTCGAGCGCGGGCATCCGCATGTCGGCTGGCTGTTTTCCGATCCGGTGGCGGCGGCCAAGGATTATTTCAAGCGCACCGGCATTTTTCCGATCATGCATCTGATCGGCGTGCGCCGCGAACTGGTCGAGCAGCACCCGTGGTTGCCTGCGGCCGTGTTCAAGGCTTTCGAGCACGCGAAGACTGCGGCACTGGAGAGTCTCGGTGACACCTCCTCAAGCAAGGTCACGCTGCCTTTCATCGAGGAGCGGCTGATGGAGACACGCACGCTCATGGGTGCGGATTTCTGGTCCTATGGGGTGGAGGCTAACCGCAAGACACTCGAAACCTTTTTGCGCCACCATCACGCCCAGGGATTGTCGCCGCGGCTCGTTAAGGTTGAGGACCTGTTCCACCCAACGACGTTTGAGACCTATAAATTATAAGGACCATTTCCCGTTACCCTGAGGTGCGAGCCAACGGGTCCGGCCCGAAGTGGCCGACCCGATGACAGGCTCTACGAGCCTCGAAGGGCGACGGCCCCGATGCCTCGGCCGATTCATCCTTCGAGGGCCGCTTCGCGGCCACCTCAGGATGACGGCGAACAAATACGCTCACGCCTTCGCCGGCTTCAGCCGCACGTGAATGTTCTTTTCCTGGGTGTAGGCGAGCATCTCCTCGAAACATTCCTCGCGGCCAATGCCGGACTGCTTGTAGCCGCCGAACGGCGCGCCGAGGAAATGCTTGGAGACCTCGTTGATCCAGACGAAGCCCGCTTGCACCGCGCCGGCGGTGCGGTGCGCGGTGGAGAGATCGTTGGTCCAGATCGAAGCGGTGAGGCCATATTCAACTGAGTTCACCTGCTCGAGCATCTTTGCTTCATCGCTCCATTTGAAGATCGAGAGCACCGGGCCGAAAATCTCCTCACGGGCGATGCGCATGTTCGGCTGCACGTCGGCGAATATCGTGGGCTCGATGAAAAAGCCATTGGCGAGCGCCGGATCGGACGGCCGGCCGCCGCCGTGAAACAGCCGCGCGCCTTCCTGCTTGGCCGACTCGATAAAGCCGAGGATGCGCTCGTACTGCGTCTTGGAGATGATCGAGCCCATGGTGGTGGCGCGGTCGGTAGCGATGCCGGGCTTGAAGTGGGCGACTTTGGTTTTCACCCTCGCCAGCACGGCGTCGTAGATCTTTTCGTGGATGAAGGCCCGGCTGGTCGAGCCGCAGGATTGGCCGCACCAGGTGAAGTTCATGCCGCCGACGACGCCGCCCGCCACGTCATCGGGATCGGCGTCAGGGTAGGCGACCAACGCATTCTTGCCGCCGAGTTCGAGCATCACCGGTTTGAGCGTGTCGGCGGCGGCCTTCATCACCGCGCGGCCGGTCGGCACCGAGCCGATCAGCGCGATCATGGCGACATCGGGATGGGTCGTCAGCGCCGAGCCTGCGTCGCGGCCGCCGGGAACGACGTTGAACACGCCGGGCGGCAGAATGTCGCCAATCATTTCGGCGAGACGGAGCGCCGAGAGCGGCGCTTGCTCTGGCGGCTTCATCACCACGGTGTTGCCGGTCGCGAGCGGTGCGCCCGCCTTGCCGGCGCAGAACATGAACGGATGATTGAACGGAATGATCCGGCCGACCACGCCGCGTGGCTCGCGCACCGAAAAGTTGACGATGCCGGGGCCCATCGGAATCGAGGCGCCTTTCATTTCGGTGACGAGGCCGGCGTAGAACTCGATCTGCGCAGCGGCAACGGTCGCGTCCATCACCATCTCGTGGACCGGATTGCCGCAATCGGCGGCGTCGATCATCGCGAGCTCGTCGGCGTTCTCGCGCAGCACGTTGGCGATGCGCTTGAGCAGCCGCGCGCGTTCGAGCGGCGGGGTGTTGCGCCAGCCGTCAAAGGCCTTCTTGGCCGCGCCTACCGCGGCGTCGATATCGGCCGCGCCGCCATTCGCCACCGGGCCAAGCGACTCGGCGGTACCGGGATTGATGGAGTCGACATAGCTGCCGGACTTCGGCTTGTGCCACTCGCCGCCGTAATAGACGTCCCGATGATCGGGCAGGCGAAGCGGCTCGGCTTTGATGGATTTGAGCGGTACGGCAGTGTTCATGTTGGTTTCCTCTCCTCAACTTTTGGCGCGCGTCATCGCCGCGGTCATGTTTGCAGTATAGCCGGGCTCGACGCGTACATCGACGACCGCGACGCCGCCGGCATCGACAGCGGCAATCGCTTGCTCCAGCGCCTTGGCGAGATCGGCGGTGTTGGCGATCGGACCGAAGCCGACCGCACCCTGCGCGCGGCCGATCGCGGCGAGATCGATTTCGGGATCGGCCATGCGCTGGCCGATCCATTTATTCTCGACCGGACGCGCCCGCATCCGCGCCATGCGCTCCTGATGCAGTTCGTCATTATAGAACGAGCGATTGTTGGCGATCACGAACAGCAGCGGGATTTTGTAGTGTACTGCGGTCCAGACCGCCGTGACTCCCATGAGAAAGTCACCATCGCCGCAGACAGCGACCGGCAGCCGGCCGGAATTTTTCAGCGCCAACGCCGCGCCGACGGAAATGCCTGGCCCGCCACCGACACCGCCGCCACCGTCTGAACCAAGAAAGTCGAGCGGATGGCGGAACGGCCACCAGCGATCCTCCCAGGAAATCGGCAGATGGGTGAGCGTCGTCGGCCGATCGCCGAGGACTTTGCGCAGTGTGTAAGCGATGATTTCGTTGGTGAAGCCGGCCGGCTCTTGATCGCTCACCGGCGTATGCGGCTTCGGCGCGACGCGCGGTTTGCTTCCCTTACCGATTTCTTTGACGAGTTCCGGGACGACGAGGTCAGGATCGGCGGAGAGGAACAGATCGACCGGTGGCAGGGCCTGATAGTCCATGCTCCAGGCGCTGTGGATGCGGTAGTCGAGCGAGACCTGGATAATCTTTGCGGTAGGCGAGGGGCCGACTGAGCGCAGCGCGCCGGCGAGATCGACCCAATCCAGACTCAAAATCACGTCAGCATTGCGGATTGCCGGGACGCTGTCGGGCGTCACGTCGCGCGGTGCGCCGGCGTGCAGCGGATGATCGGTCGGAAAGCTTGCGCCGATTTTCAGATCGGTGACGACGCTGGCGTTGAGGGCTTCGGCGAGCGCGACGCGTGCGTTCCAAGCTTCTTCGCTGCGCGAGGCGCGGCCGGCGAGGATCACCACTTGCTTGGCGGATTTCAGCATCGCCGCTGCTTTTTGCACCAGGTCGGCGGGCGCGGCGGTTGTCACCGTCGGCATGTAGCGGGCGGCATCGATCGGCGGCAGTGGCTCGCCGAGCTTTGATTCCTGCATCTCGGCATCGAGATTGATGTAGACCGGACCCATCGGCGCAGTGTTGGCGATCCAGGTGCCGCGCAGCAGCGCTTCGCGCGCAGCGCCGGGCGAGGCCGGCTGATCGTCCCACTTGCTGTAGCCGCGGATCAGGGCGCCCTGGTCGCGTGCGGTGTGAATCCAGTCGATCCACGGCCGACGCTTGACCGCATCGACCGGGCCGGTCGCGCCGAGCACAAGGACAGGCATGCGGTCGCACCAGGCGTTGAACATCGCCATGGTGGCGTGCTGCAGCCCGACATTGGAATGCACGGCCGCGGCAATCGCCTTGCCGGTGACCTTGGCGTAGCCGTGGGCGATAGCGACCGCGGATTCCTCATGCACGCAGAGCAGCATCTGCGGCGTCGAGTTGCCGAGATAATTGACGATGCTGTCGTGGAGGCCGCGATAGCTCGCGCCCGGTGTCACCGCGATATAGGGAATGTCGAGCGCCTGCAGTGTTTCGGCGACGACGTCGCTGCCGAAGCCGGGTGCGTTAGCGCCCGCTGGGGTCGGGCGCTCAAGCGCCGCGATCGACGCATCGGCGGCAGGCTTTGCCGCGGCGCGCGCGGTCGCGGATTGAGTGGGGTTCATCTGGACATTTCCTTTGGGCGGCGTTCCTCGAATTTTGTCGGGGGATCGAACCGGATCACGAGCCTAGACGCAAGCGCGCAAGCAGCCCTCACACACGGCTGAGCCATCCACGGGCTGCATACCGACCTTGCGTTGGAAGGCGCGCGCAACTCTTGGTGATTGTCGAACGCTTCAAGCCCGGTTGTGTCGTGGCGCCCCCCGCGCGTGACGCGGGTGTACGTCTCCTCCGCTATGCCGCGCGCCACGGCTTTCGTCCGGAGTTAGGCGATCCACCGCCCGAACGAGGTGCGCCCGTCTCCCGCGCGCGCGGCTTTCGGCAACATGAGGCCGGCAAGCGACCCGGCGATGGCCTTTAGCGACGAGCGCCTCGCAATGTTCGGCGCCGGCAGCCTCGCGGTCACGGTGTTTCGTATCACTTCCGGTGTCGTTTACGTTCGCGGCCGGAGGCACGCGTTTAACCGCAGGCTCTGGCTCGGTTTGCGGGCTTGTTTCGACCAGCCGTCGCGCGGCGGCCTCGGGTTCGACAACAGCGGCGTCGGGCGAAGGACTACCTTCAGTTACTTTCGCCGAGTCAGTCGCGGGCGAATCGGGCCTCGGCGTGGCATTGCTGGCACCCTGCGCGATGGTTTCGGCGGGTGTCGCCTTGGGCGTTTGCAGTGCTGCCATCACGCCATCGAGGCCGTTGGCAAAGCTTTGAACATCAAAATTGAGCGGATCGTCGTGGCCATTGCGGATGTCGGCATCGATGGCGGCATGAAAGGCCGGCACCAGCCAGCGCCCAGCCCGGACGCTCGCGATCACGTAGAGCAAAGCCAGCCGGTCGTACTGGGCGGTGGTGAAGCTCGGGTCCGGAGGCTGTGCGTCATTGCGCCACCGCCCGGCGCTCCGCCGCGGCTGAATCATCTCGACATGAAGAAACAACCCCTTCAGGGCGCCGGCGAAATTAACCGCCCGCTCGAACTTGGTCTCGCGCCAGGGAACGGAAAGTTCGTGATCCAACAGCATGTCACCGGAACGATTGATGACGACATGAGCTTTGCCCCAGCCATCGGCACATTTGAAGCCGGCGAGACTGTTGATCTTCGGATTGACGTCGATGTCGGACGGAAACGATCGGCGGCCGAAACTCGGCCCGCTGGTATCGTGGATCACGAAGTAGCGGGCCATCGGCGCATCCGGATCGTTGTCGCGGGCGCGCGACAGCGGCTGCCAAAGATAGGCGGCGAAATCCCATTCCAGATTTTGCTTCGAGAGGAACGCGCTCAGCACTTCGCGCGCCGGAAGCCCGCTGTCCTGTCCAACGCGGCTGGCGAGTGCGGGCGGCAGAGTATCAAGCGCGCGGCCGAGATTTCGGCTCGCGTCCATGCCGCGCATCAAGCACTTGGCTTGCTCGGCCGGCTCGCCGCTGAAGCTCAAAGTCTGCGGATCGAACCCGCAAGCTCCCATATCTTTGAGAATGATCAGAGGCCGCGGGTGATTTGGCTTGCAGCCGTCACTCAAGGCAGCGGCGGCGGAGGTCGCCAGCATCGCGCATGAGAGTCCGGCCGCAACGAGGTTGAGGCGCGAGCGCGGCGCGCCGAAAGTTCTGAGCGCGGTTTTTGTCCACGAGGGCAAGCACGCAATGCGGTCAAATTTTGCCGTCAGGCGCACGGCTTCAATCCTAAACCTAACAATGGTCCACTATCAGTAACAACGCCGGCTTTGCCAAGTAGTGCCGTGTCGTCGACGAACGAAATATGCGTAAAACTTTCTCTATTGCGGTGAAGCGGTAGAACAGGCGCGTTACGATGAATAAATGTTCAGATTGCGAGCCTGACCGACGCGCGCTCGTCGCGCATGGCGGGTTTGAAGCGCGTGCCGGTCGGCGCCTCTTACCCAGCTTCGCTCGCCAGTTTATCTTATCGACACAAGCGCGCTGACGCGGTGATAAGCGAAGGCATCAGCAGCGAAGGAGTTGGCAATGGATCAGGTCCTCGAACGGCGCCCTGCACCGGAAACTGTTCCGGAGATCGAGGCGACGCTGAATTACCTCGTCGATACCGGCGAGAAGATCGTAACCGAAGCCGGCCCCGGCGGGACGGCCGACATGCGCGGCGGGAGGCTCGATCCCCGGCGCGTCATTATCCATAACGGCCGGCCGCGTGCGGGCGAGTTCGTGCTTGACCGTGAAGGTTTTCGCTTCATCGGCCACGACACCAAAGTCGGCGAGTTCTACAATGAAGACGAGGTTCGGCGGATCTATTACCCGGAAATGGAAGCGCTGGTGAAGGCGGAGAGCGGCGCTTCGCGCGTTGTGGTGTTCGATCACACGCTGCGGACAGGCGATGACGCCTTGCGCGCCGAGCTAAAGATTCGCGAAGTCGTGCCGCGCGTGCACAATGACTATACCGAATGGTCGGGGCCGCAGCGCGTGCGCGATTTGCTGCCGGACGAGGCGGACGCGCTGCTGCGCCGGCGCTTTGCCATCATCCAGGTGTGGCGGCCGATCCGGCATCCGGTCGAAAGCTTTCCGCTGGCGATCTGCGATGCGCGCAGCGTATCGACTGATAATCTGATAGTTTCGGAGCGGCGCTATCCCAATCGGGTCGGCCAAACTTACGCCATCACCTACAACCCGCAGCACAAATGGTTCTGGTTTCCGCGCATGCGGCGCGAAGAAGCAATTGTGTTCAAGGTCTTCGATTCGCTCAAAGACGGCCGCGCCCGTTGGACCGCACACACCGCGTTCGACGACCCGACCTCACGGCCGAACGCGCGACCGCGCGAGAGCATTGAAATCCGCACGCTGGCGTTTTTCTAAAATCGCGCCGAGCCGAAAGTATGCCCTCTCCCCTTTGCGGGAGAGGGCTGCGCTGCGGTTCAACAACAAGAATGGGTGAGGGGGTCGGGCCGCAACCCCTCACCCAACCGTGCTTGCTCAAAGTCCTGCGCTGCCCTCTCCCGCAAGGGGAGAGGGCTCAACGATGCGGCTTCCGGAATGACGAGTTAGTCCTTCGCCCGCTCGACGTAGCTGCCGTCGGCGGTCATCACCACGATCTTGGTACCGGTAGTGACGAAGGGCGGCACCATGGTGCGCACGCCATTGGACAGCACCGCCGGCTTATAGGAGGACGCGGCAGTCTGGCTTTTGATGCTCGGCTCGGTTTCCACCACTTCGAGCACGGCTTTCGGCGGCAGCTCGATGGCGACCGGGACGGCTTCGTGCATGCTGATCGTGACTTCCATCTCGGGCTGCAAATAGGCCGCCAGGTCGCCGATAATGTCGGTCTGAAGAGCCACCTGGTCGTAGCTCTCCATATTCATGAAATGGAAGCCGTCGCTGTCCTGGTACATGAACTGGTGCTTGCGGTCTTCGACGAAGGCCCGTTCGACCTGCTCGGTGGTCTTAAAGCGCAGCGAAACCTTGACCCCGTCGGCGATCCGCCGCACGTCCATCTGGGTGACGGGGGTGCCCTTGCCGGGGTGGATATTCTCGGTTGAGACGATGACGCCGAGCTTGCCGTCAATCTCGACAATATTGCCTTTTCGCAGCGAGCTGGCGATGACTTTCACGGTTTCCTCGATGTATTGGCTTTAAGTAGGGGCGCAACATAGCGATCTTGGGCTCGATCGCCACATATTTCCTTGGGCCCCTCCGTACAAGGATATGCCGGAAAGCCTTCCCGCCTCGCCCTTTTGGGCCCCTCACGTGCACGCCGATCGCCGGCCGTTCCTGCTGGCGCGCAACCGCATTGTCGCTGCGCTACGCGACTGGTTTACCAAGAACGAATTTATTGAGGTCGAAACGGGCGCCTTGCAGATTTCGCCCGGGAATGAGACCCATCTGCACGCTTTCGCCACGACGCTTCTGGCCCCGGACGGAGCCCCATCGCGGCTTTATTTGCGCACGTCCCCGGAATTCGCCTGCAAAAAGCTCTTGGCGGCAGGCGAGCGACGCATCGTCGAGTTCGCCAAGGTGTTCCGCAACCGCGAGCGCGGCGCGCTGCACCACCCCGAATTCACCCTGGTCGAATGGTCTCGCGTCAGCGAACCCTACGAGACGCTGATGGCCGATTGCGGCGCGATCCTGGCGCTCGCGGCAAAAGCGGCCGGAGCCGAGCAATTGAACTTTCGCGGCCGCTCCGCCGATCCGTTCGGCGAGCCGGAGCGGTTGACGGTTGCCGAGGCGTTCGCCCGCTTCGCCGGCATTGATTTGTTGGCGACGTTGCCGGACGGCGAGCCCGACCGTGACAGGCTTTCCCACGCGGCACGGTCGGCGGGAATTCGCGTCAGCGAAGATGATAACTGGGGCGATATTTTCAGCCGGGTGCTGGTGGAGAAGATCGAGGGCCAGCTCGGCATTGGGCGAGCGACCATTCTTGATCGATATCCCGTTGGGCAAGCGGCGTTGGCCCGGCCCGCGCAAGATCGGCGCGTCGCCGAGCGCTTCGAGCTTTATGCCTGCGGCGTGGAACTCGCCAACGGCTTTGGCGAACTCACCGATGCCGCAGAGCAGCGCGGGCGGCTTGAATGGGAGATGGCCGAGAAGGAGCGGATATACGGCGAGCGCTATCCGCTCGATGAGGATTTCCTTGCTGCACTCGCGACGATGCCGCAGGCTTGCGGCATCGCGCTTGGCCTCGACCGCCTGGTCATGTTGGCAACGGGAGCTACGCGCATCGATCAGGTGTTGTGGAACCCGCTACCATGAAATCGACGCCGGCCGCGTTACGCAGTGTCGACGAGCTTTGCGACCACGCGCTGGTGCTGCGCGAGCGTATCAACGAGCTTGCGGTGGTCGCCGCGCGCTACGCAGTCGCCATCACTCCGGCGATGGCCGACTTGATCGACCCCACCGATCCGCTTGATCCGATTGCTCGCCAGTTCGTGCCCGAAGCGCGCGAGCTTGAGCAAAGTCCACAGGAAAGCCGCGATCCGATCGGCGACGATGCGTTCAGCCCGGTCGAGGGCATCGTCCATCGGTATCCCGACCGGGTGCTCCTGAAGATCGTCAATGCTTGCGCGGTGTATTGCCGGTTCTGTTTCCGCCGCGAAATGGTGGGGCCGGGGAGGGGAGGATTGTCGCCGGCAGCGCTCGCGGGCGCGCTCGATTACATCCGTAGTCATCCGGAAATCTGGGAAGTGATCTTGAGCGGCGGCGATCCGCTCGTGCTTTCGGCGCGGCGGATCAAGGATGTGGTCGGCTCACTTGCCGCTACCGATCACCTCAAGGTGATCCGGGTGCATACCCGCGTGCCGGCCGTTGCGCCCGAGCGGATTTCGGCCGCGTTAGTCCGCGCGCTGCGAGCCCGGGACAAGGCGACCTTCGTGGTCTTGCACATCAATCATCCGCGCGAGTTGACCAAACGGGCCCGCGCTGCCTGCGCGCGCTTCATCGACGCCGGCATTCCGATGCTGTCCCAGTCGGTGCTGCTGCGCGGCGTAAACGATGATGCCGAGACCCTCGGCGCGCTGATGCGTACCTTGGTCGAGTGCCGTATCAAACCCTATTACCTGCATCATGCTGATCTTGCGCCCGGCACGGCGCATCTGCGGACCACGATTGCCCAGGGCCAGGCGCTGATGCGGGCGCTCCGCGGCCGCTACTCAGGCCTGTGCCAGCCGGCCTACGTGCTCGACATCCCGGACGGTCATGGCAAATCACCGATCGGTCCGAACTATCTCAGCGAAGATGGGATTGTGGTCGAAGATTTTCAGGGGCGGCGGCATCGCTATCCGCCGCGCGCGTAAACACCCAGGTACCCTTTAAACGCTATGCGGCGGCCTGCTCCGGCGCTGCGAAAAACACGGTCGTCTCGAATCCATAACCGCAGGCTTCGCACGACCAGCTATGGCGAACGCTTCGTTCGCTGACGTGCTCCGACCAATCCGGTGCGAGCAGCCAACCGCTGCACTGCGGACAAATGTTTTTGTCGTAAGTCGCAAGACGTGCGCGTGCTGTGTCGTTGTGCACTGTTTTCTCTCCCTGCCTCACCCCCCCCTGAAGCGGCACGCTAGGCAGAATCTGTGGCATCTCCATGACCCCGATGAGTCACAAAGCCGACTGTGCGCCGCAAAATTTTTATGCGCAGCGCACAACAAAACCACTCAGACCTGCTGAGGCTTCGAGGAACAAAGCCAGTGAACATGGCGAACAATTAATTAGCCGGCCATCGGGTGGAAAGCTTACGCGGCTTAGCCTTGTCATCGTTCGTAAGCGTCTTGAGCCCTTTGGACCCCTCTCGGCCCATAACAACAAAGAGGAGCGTTTCATGAGATCTTTGATCACCACTGCAATGCTCGCGACTTCGCTGGCGCTGATCGGAACCACTGCAATGGCGGCTCCGAGCCAGGCCAACCCGGTTCCCAGGTACGCGCTGGCCTCGCAAGCGCGCGCGCCGCTGCAATTTGCAGCCCGGCGGCCGCTGCCCGGCGGTCGGCTCAATGTCGATGTTGCGCAGTTCGTCCGCGGTATGCTCGGCGGCGGGCCGGTCCCTTACGCCAATCTGGTGCGCGATGTTCGCGGCCTGCGCGGCTCCGGCGGCGGATCCTACGATTGGTCTTCTTCGCCCTCCTATGATTCCAGCGCGTCAGCAGGTTGCGCATCTTGCGATGCACAGGCGGCATCCGATGCTGAAAACCAGGCGATTCAGCAGATGAACGACACAAATGCCCTGAATGCCTCAATGGCAGCGGCCGAACAGCAAAACGACGCGGCGAATGCTGCCACGCTGCAGACAGAGATCAACGCCGGCATGTAAGGGTGCCGACGAGCCTAACCAGGGTGGTGTATGCGTGCAACGAAGGGCGTCGGCGTCAAGCCGGCGCCTTTCTCTACGTGCCGGTTGGCTGGTGCAGCGCGGTGCGGGTGCGCTGCCGAATGAGCCATTTCGATCGGCCCGCAATCGCAAGCGTCGCGGCGCGCAGCGCCGGCGGCCACGTTGTCGGCAGGCCGAGAAAATACGAGACGCGCTGGGTGTGCTCGGTGATCGGCCGCT
>JBAUGC010000955.1:0-2905 GCA_049679485.1 Xanthobacteraceae bacterium | reverse complement strand
ATGAAGGAAGGCGCGATTCTCATGTCCTTCATTTACGCGGACAAGGAGCCGGCGCTGGTGCAGCGCTTGCTGGATAAGAAGATCACCTGCTTTGCCATGGAACGTGTCCCGCGCATTACGCGGGCTCAGGCGATGGACGCGCTTTCCAGTCAATCGGCCTTGGCTGGTTATTACGCCGTGCAACTCGGCGCCACCCATCTGGCACGCGTGCTGCCCAAGATCACGTCGGCCGCAGGCGCCATAGGTCCCGCCAAAGTGCTGGTGATGGGGCTCGGTGTGGCCGGCCTGGAGGCCGTCGCCACGGCGCACCGTCTTGGCGCCGTCGTCGAGGGCTATGACGTTCGTCCGGAAACCGCGGAGCAGGTGGCCTCGCTGGGCGCAACGTTCGTCACGACCGGTGTGGATGCCCGCGGCAAGGGCGGCTATGCGCGCGAACTGACCGCAGCGGAGAAAGCCAAGATCGACGCCGTCGTGACAAAGCATATCCAGCAGTCGGACCTGATCATCACTACTGCAGCCATTCCCGGGCGACCCTCACCAAAGCTGATCAGCAAATCGCAGGTCGCCGGCATGAAAGCCGGCGCCGTGATCGTCGATCTGTCGGCCGAAGGCGGCGGAAATTGCGAGGACACGAAACCGGGCGAGACCGCACGGATCGGCCAGGTGACGATCGTCGCACCGCTCAACGTTCCCTCGCTGCTCGGCGAAGACGCCAGCGAACTCTATGCGAAGAACGTATCCAGCCTGCTCGCTCTGATGATGAAGGATAACATCATCACCCTGAACTGGGACGATGAAGTACTCGCCAAGACGGTTCTGACCCATGACGGCAAGATGCACAGCGATAAAAGCGAGCATGAGGCTTTTCCCAGCGATGAAGCCGACAAAGCCCCAGCCAAGGCACCCGTGAAAGCGGCTTGAGCCAAACGAGGACAGCACGATGGACTTTTCAATTCACATCACCGGATTCATAGGCCTTTACATCTTCATGCTCGCCGCCTTTGCCGGTTGGGTCATCATCGGCCATGTGCCCGCGATCCTACACACGCCGCTGATGTCCGGCTCCAATTTCGTGCATGGCATCGTGGTGGTTGGCGGGATGTTTGTGTTGCTGAATGCCAGCACGATGCAGGAGCAGGCGATCGGATTCTTCGCCGTACTGCTCGGCGCCGGTAATTGCGCCGGCGGCTATGCCGTCACCCATCGAATGCTGGCGATGTTCCAGACCAGCGGACATAAAACCCATCACGCCAAACACAGTCGCGCGAAAGCCAGCCACCTGAAGGCAACGTAAGGAGCTGACATGACAATGACCAGCATTGCCCAACTCATCATTGGTGTTACCGATCTTGGGGCCGCTTTCCTGTTCATGTATGGCCTCAAGCGTATGTCATCGCCGGTAACGGCGCCTTCGGGGATCTTCGTGGCCGGCCTCGGCATGCTGGTCGCCGTGCTGGCCAGCTTTCTCTACGTCTTCGATGTTGCCGCGGCTGCCAAACCGCATCTGATTGTCAATGTCAGCCTCGGCGTCTTCGCGCTTATCGTAGGTGGGGGCATCGCCTGGTGGGCCGGCAAGAAAGTCGCGATGACGGCGATGCCGCAGATGGTCGCGATCTATAACGGCATGGGTGGCGGTGCCGCCGGCGCGATCGCAGCGGTAGAGCTGTTCGGCAACAAGGCGCCGGGAACAACCCAGCTTGTGGTGACGCTGCTGGGGGCGCTGATCGGCTCGATTTCGCTCTCGGGTTCGCTGATTGCGTGGGCCAAATTGGAGAGCGTTCTCAAGAAGCCGCTGCGTATACGAGGGCAACAGTATTTTAATATCCTTTTCCTGCTGGGTACGCTCGCCGTCGCAGGCTATCTCGTTTATGTTTTACAAGGTGTGTCCGGTCAGCTCTTGCCGACGCCGCAGCTGATCTATCTGTTCTTCGGCTGTGCGCTGATCTACGGCATCCTGATGACGCTGCCGATCGGCGGCGCGGATATGCCAGTCGTGATCTCGATCTATAACGCCGCCACCGGACTCGCAGTTGGCCTTGAAGGGTTCGTGCTGGCGAACCCGGCATTGATGATCGCCGGTATGGTGGTCGGCGCCGCGGGCACGCTGCTGACACTGCTCATGGCGAAGGCGATGAATCGCTCGGTGGCCAACATCCTGTTTACGAATTTCGGCGGGCCGTCCAAGCATAAGCCAAGCCATATTAAAGGCAGCTTGAAGCCGACCGAGCCCGCCGATGCCGGCATTTTCATGCGCTATGCCAAGAGTGTCATCGTTGTCCCCGGCTATGGCCTGGCTGCCGCGCAGGCTCAGCGGAAACTCTATGAGTTTGTGCAATTGCTGCAAGCAGCAGGCGTCTCCGTCAAGTTTGCAATCCATCCTGTCGCCGGCCGTATGCCGGGTCAGATGGACGTCCTGCTTGCTGAAGCCGGCGTTCCCTATGATCTCATCTTCCAGCTCGACGACATCAACGATGAATTCAAGACCACCGACGTGGCACTCGTCATCGGAGCCAATGACGTGGTCAACCCCGCGGCGCGAACCGAAAAGGGCTCGCCCATTTTTGGCATGCCGATCCTCAACGCCGACCAAGCCAAGCAGGTCTATGTCGTCAAACGCGGTCAGGGCAAGGGCTATGCCGGCATCGTGAATGCGCTGTTCTATGGCGACAATTGCAACATGGTCTACGGCGACGCCGCGGCCGTGCTGACGACAATGATCGAGGCCGTACGCGGGTTGGGAGCGAAAGCCGCCGCCTGACCGGCCCTACGCGTGAAACGTATCAACAAGAAAGCAGTAGGATCAAACAAATGCCGAAGAAGATGCAGGCGGCGTTCGTTGAACATTTCGGCAAGCCTCTGGTGACCAGAGAGGTCGACGTCCCGACACCCGGCAACGGTCAGATCC
>JBAUGC010000954.1:0-4312 GCA_049679485.1 Xanthobacteraceae bacterium | reverse complement strand
CTGTCCCGTATTCGCGTGCTCGACCTGACCCGCATTATCGCCGGCCCGGTCGCGGGCCGGATGCTCGCCGCCCACGGTGCCGACGTGATGCTGATTTCCGCGCTGGGTCTGCCGTTCGTCGACTGGCTCGTCAAGGACACCGGCCGCGGCAAGCTTTCCGCTTACGCCGACATTACCACACCGGATGGCCGGGCGGTCTTGGAGAATCTCGTTACGGATGCCGACATTTTCTTGCAGGGGTTTCGGCCGGGCGCGCTAGCCACGCGCGGTTTTGGTCCCGAGGACGTGGCGGCGCTGCGTCCCGGCATCGTCTATGTCTCTTTGTCTGCTTACGGCGAAGCCGGACCCTGGGCACCGCGCCGCGGCTTCGATTCACTGGTGCAGACGGCGACCGGTTTTAATGCCGCCGAAGCGGGTGCCGCTGGCGTCGAGGGTCCGAAGGAATTGCCGTGCCAGGCGCTCGATCATGCCTCCGGTTATTTGCTGGCGTTCGGCGCGATCATGGCGCGCATCAGGCAGGCCCGCGAAGGCGGGAGCTGGCTGGTGCGCGTGTCGTTGGCGGCGACCGGACGCTGGATCTGGAATTTGGGCCGGGTCGAAGACGGCTTTTCCGCTCCGCTGCCGTCGCGGGATGACGTGGCGGATCTGATGGAGACCAGTCAATTGCCATTCGGCGTGATGCGCGGTGTGCGCCATGCGGCGCAATTGTCGGAAACCCCTGCGGTATGGACCCGGCCATCAGTGCCGCTCGGCACCCACCTCCCGGTCTGGCCGTCACGCCGAGAAGTCGCCCGGCTGTAGCTCGATCGGCGCACCGTGTGGCGTCCGCTCGCAGGCGCGCTGCCAGGCGTCGCGGGTGCGCGCCAGCGTCTGCGGGTCGGCAAGGCCCTTGTTAGCGAGGATGCGTTCGAGCGCGGCGAGCCAGTGCCGATAATACGTCTCGCCGGTATCGGGATCGCCGGCCGCCTGCGCTTTTTTGATTTCTTCGCCGAGCGTGGCAGCCCACTCGCCCCAGCTAAATACGCCGCGCTCGTGCAATGAGACGGCTAGCGCAAAAGCTTGCGCTTCCCACGGCTCGCGAAACACCGGGCCCTCGTCGCTACGCGGAATGTCCAATTTGTCATTCCGGCCGAACGAGCGAAGCGAGTGAGAGCCGGAATCCATAATCACAGAACTCTCATGCAAGCGAATGAGAAAGGTCGATCCAGCCTGGATTGTTGTTCTCTATTAATTGAAGCTTCCATTCGCGGTTCCACTTCTTCAACTGTTTTTCACGAGCTATTGCGGTCAGGGGGTCATCGAAGATTTCGAAGTACACCAGCTTGTTGACCCCATACCGCGCAGTGAAACCTCTAACGACCTTCGCTTTATGCTGGTAGACGCGCCGGGTCACATCGTTCGTTACCCCAACATAAAGCGTGCCGTGCTTCCGGTTCGCCAAGATGTACACGAAGAACTGTTCACTCATCTTATAGTTCGGGGATTATGGATTCCGGCTCTCGCTTCGCTCGGCCGGAATGACGGGAGCCAGCTCCAAATACGGCTCGAACGCCTCGATCGAGACCTTGAGCGTCGGATCGGTGGTGTCGCCCCACAGTTCGCGGCCGTCGAACAGCAACGTGTAGAGCCATTGTGGATTCTCGCCTTGGCCGACCGCAGCCGTATCGGGATAGACGTGACAGCCGCGCACCGCTTCGATCACGCCGACGCGGCCGCGGGCATAGCGCGGCAGCCGCGTATGCGTCGCCGGATGAATATTTTTCGCCCGCACGCGGTCGCCGGGCTTGAAGCGGGCCGGGGCGCTTGCCGGCCGCTCAAAGGTGCCGCGGGTGAGCGAGTTCGGCACCTCGGCGCTGCTGAGCTTGCGTTCGAGCGCCTTGGCGGGGTGCAACGCATGACCGGCCGAAATCTCATCGGCGCCGGCAAGGCCAAGCGCGGCCAGATTACTTTCCAGCCCCAGCTCCCAGCGTTTGTAATAGGAGACGGAAAGATAAACGTCCGGCGGCAGTTTCTCCTGCGCGAAACGCGATCGATCGATCGGCCAGGCGCCGGTGTAGCTGATGGCGCGGGTGAGGGCGAAGACGCGGCCTTCCCACTCTGCGTGAAACACCGGCTCGTTGGCTTCGGGCTCGACTTTGCCGAAGCCGTGCATGCCGCCCATGTCGTGAATGCCGTCCATCACGAAACCTCTGCGGGATTTTTCGGCAGCCCGGTGCCGATCATGCTGTCGCGCGTCACCAGCGCCGCAAGTTTTTCTTCACTCCAGCCTTCGGTGCCCGGCGGCCGCATCGGCAATACGATGAAGCGCGTCTCCGCGGTCGAATCCCACACCCGAATTTGCAAATCCGCCGGAAGGCTGACGCCGAAATCGGCCAGCACGCCGCGCGGATCACTGACCGCGCGCGCCCGATACGGCGCGGATTTGTACCAGACCGGCGGCAGCCCAAGCACTTCCCACGGATAGCACGAACACAGCGTGCACACGATCATGTTGTGCAGCCTGGGCGTATTCTCGACCGCAATGAGATGATCGCCGACGCGATTGAGCAGTCCAAACGACAATATCGCCTTGGTCGCATCCTCGATCAGGGCGCGCTTGAACTGCGGATCGCTCCAGGCTCGGGCGACGACGCGGGCGCCGGTGTGCGGCCCGACTTTGGTCTCGTAGGCCTCGACGATCGCGTCGAGGGCTGAGGGGTCGATGTAGCCCTTTTCGGTGAGCACGGTCTCGATCGCCCGCACCCGCAGCTGCATCTCCGACAATTCCGAGCCGTGGTCATGATGGTCGTCGTGATCGTGATCGTCGGCCATTGCCGCGGCTCCATATCCGCTTTCCGGAATGAGCATTATAGTGCGGCCAAGCACGATGTCACATCGAACAGCCGGCTCAGGAGACCATGCCGATTCCGTTCAACCGTATCGCCGACATGATCGATCGGGTGAACGCCGCCATCGGCCGCGCAGCGGCATGGTGCTCGCTGTTCGTCGTCCTCGCCGAGTTCGCAACGGTGGTGATGCGCTACGTATTCGGCATCGGCTCGATCGCTGTTCAGGAATCCGTGCTCTACGCCCAGGCGGCGCTGTTTCTGCTTGCTGCTGCGTGGGTGCTACAAATCGGCGGTCACGTGCGCATCGACGTATTCTATGCGCCGGCACGGCCGCGCACGCGTGCACTCATTGATCTCTGCGGCGCCCTGATTTTTCTCATCCCCTTCGCGGTCGTGCTGGCCGTGCTCTCGGTTCCCTACGCCGCGCGCTCGTGGGAAATTCTCGAACACTCGCGCGAGGCCAGCGGCTTGCCGTTTGTCTATCTGTTCAAGACGCTGATCCCCGTGTTTTCTGTTCTCATTGGCCTGCAAGGTGTGGCACAGGCGATCCGCGCCGCGTTCGCGCTCGCCACGCCGTCACCACTAACCGCCCCCGCCCGCGGGGCAGGTTAGCGGCGAGGTCGAGCCATGGGCGAGGCGCTCGCCATCGCGATGGTGGTCGCGGTCTGTGCGGTGCTGCTGTTCGGCTATCCGGTGGCGCTCACGCTCGGCGGCGTCTCGCTCTTTTTCGCCGGCCTTGGTGCTGCCGCGGGCATCATGGACCTTTCGCTGCTCGGCGCGCTGCCGCAGCGCATTTTCGGCATCATGAACAATGATGTGCTGCTGGCGATCCCGCTGTTCGTGTTCATGGGGGTGACGCTGGAGCGTTCGCACATTGCCGAGGAGCTCTTGGAAACCATGGGCCGGCTGTTCGGCTCGTTGCCCGGCGGGCTCGGCATCGCCGCAACCATCGTCGGCGTGCTGTTGGCGGCGGCCAAAGGAATCGTCGGTGCGACCACGGTGACGATGGGACTGATCGTGCTGCCGACCATGCTGCGCCACGGCTACGACAAGGCGCTCGCCGCGGGCACGGTCGCCGCCACCGCAACGCTGGCGCAAATCTTTCCGCCGGCGACCGTGCTGATCCTGCTCGGCGACCAGCTCGGCAACTCGTATCAGGCCGCGCAACTGGCGAAGGGCGATTTCGCGCCGCAGACGATTTCGGTGGCCGATCTGTTCGCCGGCGCCATCATTCCGGGCTTTGCGCTGGTCCTCCTCTATATTCTTTATTTGATCGCCGTCGCGGTCTTTTTCCCGAATCGTTCGCCCGCGATCGCGCCGGACAAAGCTGCACCGCGCGGTTTCGCCTTGGCGCGCCGGCTTGTCGCGGTTCTGATCGCGCCGCTTTTGCTCATCCTCGCCGTGCTGGGCTCCATTCTCGGCGGCATCGCGACGCCGACCGAAGCGGCCTCGGTCGGCGCGGTCGGCGCGATGCTGCTCGCCGC
>JBAUGC010000953.1:0-10172 GCA_049679485.1 Xanthobacteraceae bacterium | reverse complement strand
CCAAGGAGGTGTCCATGGTTTAGGCCTATTGTGGCGAACTGGTCAACGAGGTGATGTACAACTGCGTGCAGTTCCATGGCGGCATGGGCTTTATGCGCGAAAGCACTATCGAGCGCATGGCGCGCGACGCGCGTGTGCAGAACATCGGCGGCGGCGCTACCGAGGTGATGCTGGAAGAAGTCGCGAAGCGGATGTAATTCCGCACTTGCGCATCATTGCGCATTCAATCGAGACAATTTGTAAGTTTCAGCGAAACCGTCGGCCATCGCAAGGCGTTTTGGCGATGCCGCGCTGGGTCATGGGAGCGCGCCGTGTTGCAAAACGGGTTTTCCCGGCGTGCCGCACTTCTTGCCGGCCCGCTGATTTTGAGGGAAACTAGCATCAAACAAAGGGAACGCCGATGGAAATCATCCCTATAGGTCCGGGCTTTGCCGCCGAGCTCCGTGGTGTAACGCTTACTGATGTCGCCGCGGATGATGAGACGTACCGGCAGACGCGCGCGGCGTTTGAGGAGCATTCGGTTCTGGTCTTTCGCGACCAGGATGTCACCGACGACTCGCAGCTTGCCTTCTCGCGCCGCTTCGGTCCATTGGAGGTGACCCACGTCGCTGCGGAGGGCGCTGGTACCAACCTCGTGATTCTTTCGACCATCGACAAAGACGGCAACGTCGTGCCGGCCGATCATCGGCTTGCGCTGCGCAACAAAGCCAATCAACTCTGGCATACGGATTCCACCTTCAAGAGCGTGCCGGCACTTGCCTCGGTGCTGTCGGGACGGATCATGCCTGCGCGGGGCGGTGAGACCGAATACGTTTCCACACGCCTTGCCTGGGAACGCCTTGATCGAGCGACGCAGGACCGAATCGCCAACTTCTTCGTCTGGCACGACTACTCGCATTCGCGCGGGAAGATATCGCCCAATCTGGTCGGCGTCTCGGAGCGTGCCGCCCTGCCGCCGCAGTGCTGGCGGATGGTGTGGAAGAATCCGGTGAATGGCCGCACCGCGCTCTACCTCGCGTCGCACGCCTACGCCATCGAAGGCATGGAGCGGGTGGCGGCGCGGAAGCTGCTTGACGAATTGATTGATGCGGCGACCGCACCTGGTCTGAGTTACGAGCACGCGTGGCAAAAGGGTGATGTCGTGATGTGGGACAATCGCGCAACGATGCATCGCGGCCGGCCCTGGCCCGCAGACGAGGCGCGTTTCATGGTGCGCACGACGATTTCGGCGATGGAAGCGGATGGCCTGGCGAACGTGCGCCCGCCAGCGCGGCAGGCGGCGGAGTAGTTATCCGCTTCGGCGCATCCGCATTCAGGATCCGCAAGCGACGCGGTTCACACTCTCGGAATTAGGGGAGGCGATGCCGTTATCGCTGCAGCGACGGATTACGCGTCCGGCCGTTTCGCTCGCGCGCTCAGTCCAGCGATGACAAAGTCGATCATCTGATCGAGCGTCGGACTGGGCTTATCGGCAAATTCGTCGATCAATTGCGGATGGAAGAAACGGATCATCGCCGTACAGGTGCAAAGTGCGGCAAGGCCGGCGTCGGGCGCATGAAATTCGCCGGACGCGAGACCGTCCGCGATCACCGCTGCAAACATGCCGACGACACATTCCATGTGCGATCGGCAAACGTCCCAATTCTCTTCCATGGCGACTGCGACCATCTCGTGCAGTTTCGCATCGCCGACATAGCGGTCGGAGTTCATCCGATGCACGGTTTCTACCAGCGCGCGGAGCCGCTCCGTAGCCGAGCCTCGCCCCGCGGCGATGGCCTGTGACGCGTGTTCTACCTCTCCCATCAGCCGGCGCGCGACGCCGGCGGTGATCGACTTTTTGGAGTCGAAGAAACGGTAGACGTTCGCCGGACTCATGTGCAGCGACTTGGCGATGTCGGCAACTGTGGTCTTCTGGTAGCCGATTTCACGATACAAACGTTCGGCGGTAACGAGAATCCGCTCTCGCACGTCGGTTTCGGTGTGTTCCATCACCTCGGCCATATCAAGCTCTTCGCTCTGTCTCTTTTCATTCGGCCGCGACCGCCAATGGCGCGGGCAACCGCCCTCCCTCGAGCGCGGGGAAGATTGGGCTTGCATCGCCGCCTCGCTCATCGAGGCGCTTACGATACCACAACGCGTAGAGGCTGGGCAGGAACAGTAGGGTGAGAAAAGTCGCCACAAACAGGCCGCCCATGATAGTGATCGCCATCGGCCCCCAGAACGCCGAGCGGGACAGGGGGATCATGGCCAGAATCGCCGCCAACGCCGTCAGGATGACGGGGCGCGCCCGCCGGACGGTCGCCTCCACGATCGCCTCGCGGCGGCTCAACCCGTGATTTACATCCGCTTCGATCTGGTCGACCAGAATCACGGCGTTTCGCATGATCATCCCGATGAGCGCGATCAGGCCGAGCAACGCGACGAAGCCGAACGGCTTGTTGGCGACGTTTAATCCCAACGAGGCGCCGACGATGCCGAGCGGCGCCGTCAGGAAGACCAGGATCAGCCGCGAAATGCTCTGCAGCTGGATCATCAAGAGCGTGAGCATGGCCATGATCATCACTGGAAACAGCACAAAGATCGAAGCATTACCTTTCTGCGATTCTTCGATGGCGCCGCCGATTTCGATCCGGTAGGCCGGGTCAAGCCGGTCGCGGATGGGCTGAAGTTTCGGCCAGATCGCATTGGTCACGTCGGGCGGCTGAGCGCCGTCGACGACGTCGGCGCGCACTGTGATCGCCATGTCGCGATTGATTCGCCACATGATCGGCTCCTCATGGGCGTATTCGATGTGGGCGATTTGCGAGAGCGGAACGGCCACGCCGTTGTGTGCGTAGAGCGACAAATCGCCGATATGCGCCAGGTCGAGCCGTTCCGCCGGCACCGCCCGCGCTACGACCACGACCTTCTCAATGCCGTCGCGCACCGTCGTAATCGGCAGCCCGGAGATCAGCATACTCAGCGACTGAGAAATATCCTGCGGCGTCAAGCCCATCGCCCGCACGCGATCCTGATCGACGACGAGCTTCAGGTACGGCGCCTGCTCGTTCCAATCGAGGTGCGGATCTATTGCCTGATCGTTGGCGCGCATCACCTCGCGCACCTGGTAGGCGATGTCCCTTACCTTTTTCGTATCGGGGCCAATGACCCGGAACTGCACCGGGAAGCCGACCGGGGGCCCGAAATTGAACCGGTCGACGCGCACCCGCGCCTCCGACAACGCGCCATCCGCGACCGCATGTTCCAGCCGCGCCTTGATCCGCTCCCGCGCTTCGACGTCCTTTGACACGACCACGATCTCGGCGAAGGATTCGTCCGGCAGTTGCGGATTGAGCCCCAGCCAGAACCGCGGCGAGCCGCGGCCGACATAGGCGGTGTAGGTTGCAATGTCCGTGTCACCGTCGAGCAGTGCTTCGGCACGCTTAACGGATTCCAGTGTCGTACCGAACGCCGTGCCAGCCGGCATGCGGAGCTGGAAGAACAGTTCCGGCCGCTCGGACAGCGGGAAGAATTGCTGCTGTACGTGGCCGAAGGCCAGGATTGATAGTACAAAGATCCCGACAGTCGCGAGCAAGACCGTGCCGCGCCGCTTGACGCACCACTCGATGACGCGGCGCAGACCGCGATAGATCCGCGTTTCGTAGATCGCGTGGGGATTGTGGCCATCTCCGCGCTGCTTGACGTTCGGCAGCAACTTCACGCCGAGATAGGGGATGAATACGACCGCCACCACCCACGACGCCATGAGCGCAATTCCGACGACCCAGAAAATCCCGCCGGCATATTCCCCGACCGAGGAATTGGCGAAGCCGATGGGAAGAAAGCCGACCGCTGTCACGAGGGTTCCCGTCAACATGGGGAAGGCGGTGGATTCCCACGCAAACGATGCGGCGCGGATGCGATCCCAGCCCTGCTCCATCTTCACCACCATCATCTCGACCGCGATGATGGCGTCATCGACCAAGAGGCCGAGTGCGATGATCAACGCCCCGAGCGTGATCCGGTGCAGATCGAGGCCGATCGCGTTCATGACGACGAACACGACGGCAAGGACAAGCGGCACGGACAACGCGACGACAAAGCCGGTGCGCAAGCCAAGCGCAAGGAAGCTGACGAAGAGGACGATCGTCAGCGCTTCGATGAACGAACGGACGAATTCCCCGACCGCATGGTCCACGACCGCAGGCTGATCGGCGATTTGCTCGAAATCGAACCCTTGAGGAACCGCATTCATGAAGTCTGCTGTCGCGGCGGCGACGGCCGGACCGAGTTCCAGGATGTTAGCGCCCTTGGCCATCACGATGCCGACGCCGATGGCCGACTTGCCTCGTTGCCGGACCAGAAAGTCGGGCGGATCGGCAAAACCGTGCCTCACGGTGGCGATGTCGCCCATGCGGAACACCCGGCCATTGGCTTCCACCGGCGTCTCGGCAACCGCCTTGACGCCGTCGAGCGCGCCGGTCACGCGCAGCGGCACACGCTGCGCAGTGGTTTCCAGGACGCCGGCCGGCACCACCGCGTTCTGACGGGCGAGCGACTGGAACAACTGGTCGGTGGTGATACCCAGTGTTGCGAGCTTGGCGTCGGAGAATTCGACGAAGATTCTTTCGTCCTGCGTGCCATACAGGTTGACCTTGGTGACATTCTTGACTTTGAGAAGCCGCTGGCGGAACGCCTCGGCGACCTTCTTCATCTGAGCGTAGTCGGCGCCGTCGGACGTGATCATGTAGAGGATTGAATCGACGTCACCGTACTCGTCGTTGACGGACGGCCCGATCAGGCCAGCGGGAAGATCATCTTTGATATCGCTGAGTTTTTTGCGCAGCTGATAGAACAATTGCGGCACGTCGCGCGCCGGCGTGTTGTCCTTGAAGGCGACCTGCATTGCGGTGAATGCCGGCTTCGAGTAAGTCGTAACCTTGTCGAAGTAGGGCAGCTCCTGCAGTTTCTTCTCGATCGGGTCAGCGACCTGCGCCTGCATCTCGGCGGCGGTCGCGCCCGGCCAGATGGCGGTGACGACCACGAGTTTGATGGTGAAGGACGGATCCTCCGCGCGTCCCAGGCTGCGGTAGGACAATAAGCCCGCTCCGCTAAACATCACGATCAGGAACAGGATCAGGGCAGGGTGCGCAACTGCCCATGCCGAGAGATTGAAGCGGTGCATCGTACTCTCCCCTGGCAATCCGGGACTTGCGATCAGAACGACAGCGACGAGACGATTTTGACCTTCTCGGCGGGATCGAGCTTCTGAACGCCGAGAGCGACTACGTTGGCGCCCTCATCCACGCCGCCACTGATCAGGACGCCGTTACTCTCGTAAGCCTTCACCGCAACCGGCTTGAGCGTGATCACGCCGGTCTTGCCGTCGGCGACGTAAACCGACGGTCCGGCGCCCTGGTTGAACAGCGCGGAAAGGGGCAGCCGCGCGACCCGTACGCTCCCCGGATCGGACAGGATCAACGTCGCCGTCATGCCAAGTTGCACGTCGTCGCCGGCACCGGGCATCGAGAATTTCGCGAGGTAAGTGCGCGTCGTCAGGTCGGCCGAAGGGGCGAGTTCGCGAAGCTTCGCGACATAGAGCTTGTCGGGCTGCGACCAGATCGAGACCCGCGCTTCGCCCGACCTGGCGCGCGCCAAGAGCGTCTCCGGGATCGCGACGACAACCTCCTTTTCGGCACGCCGCGCCACGCGGATCGCGGTCTGCCCCGCGATTACGACCTGACCGGGCTCGATGAGCGTCGCGGTGACGACGCCCGGAGCGTCCGCTACGAGTGTCGCATAGGACAAACTGTTTTTGGTAAGTTCGACCGACCGTTCAGCGCGCTTGAGCCTTGCCCGCGCTTCGTCGGCTGCCGCCTTGGCCTGGTCCAATTGCGCGTCGGTCGACCAGCCCTTTTGCTTAAGTTCCTTGGCGCGCGATTCGGCAGCGCTGGCCTGCGCGAGGACGCCCCCGGCGGCGGAGAACTCGGCATCGGCCTGCTCCGCTTGCAGGCGCAAATCGATCTCGTCGAGCGTCGCCATGGGCTGTCCGGTGTCGACGATAGCCCCGACCTCCACCAGCCGTTTCGATACCTTCCCGGCAACCCTGAAGCCGATATCGCTTTCGATCCTGGGGCGAATGGTCCCGACGAAGCTCCGATCGGAAACCTGCGCTTGGTAATGGGCACTGGTGACCAGGACCGGCCTTATCGGCGCTGCGTGTTGCGCCGCGATCTCGTTGCATCCGGCCAATCCAAGCGCCACCGCGGCGAAGGCGGCCGCGTGGCGTAAGTCGATGTAATTTCGGAAGAAATCTGTATGATAGGACATCTGGACACCTCCGATACTTGAAAGGTGGCCTGACTACTGACGAATGTCAATATTCGTCACATATCACAAATGCTTTAGCGAGGGATAGAGCGATCAGCGCTGGTCGGAAAGCGAACAAGTGCGCGCGCTAGCCCTTCTGCGGCAGCATCCGATCCTCGACCTTGAAGTAATGCCGGGCGTAGGCAACGAGTTGGGCGTCGCTCGGATGATCGACGGTTTCGAGACCGACGATGACCTTCATCAGCTGCGAAGCGTGTTGGTGGATGTGCTTGATCAATTCGGTCTTGGCATTGGCCGGACCGGTGATGAGAACCGCGCCAGCGTCGGCGATAGATTGCGCGACTGCCTGTAGAAAATGGTGATCTTCCGCGGCGTGGCCGGTACCGATCGAGTTTGCCTTATGGTGGATGTGCCGGGTGGGATGATCCGGATGCAACACCAGGCGTTCAACTTCGCTCGGGCTGAAATGGAACACGCGGGCTTCATGATGGTCGATCCAGACGACCGCGTGGAAGTGATGAGTGTTCATAGTGCTTCCTTTCGCCGAGCGATCTCTACGGCGTCCCTGCCGGTAACCTACGATTGATAGGTCCGATTAGGGATTGCGAAGCCGCAGCTCGATCCGTCTGTTACCGCGACCTTATCCTCCCACGGAAGCCGGTATTTGCCCTGGATCAAATCGTGCATGTAAGTGTAGGGACAATCCTGAGCGCCCCCTTTGACCGCCACGTAGCCGCGGTGGCCGAATTGGTAGATGTTGTTCTCGACGCCCCAGAGTCGCCGCGCCTCGTCGGCGAGCTTCGGCCGTACCTCGGCGGTGATGATCTCGTCGGGCGCGCCATTGCCGGTCGCAAGCGGCACGCCATCGAAATTGACGATCATGCCTTCGCCCATGGAATTGAAAACGCCGTCGGTGCCGGCCATGCACACGTTCGCCGTGTACATCAGATTTGAAAATGCATTGCTCTGATTGCTGACGTGCCAGGCATGCCGAATCGGCGCCGTGTAGCCGGCGGTGCGCAGCATGATGTTGGCGCCCTTGTACGCGCACTCGCGCGCCATCTCGGGGAACATGCCGTCGTGGCAGATGATCAGTGCGACTTTGCTGCCGTTCGGCCCGTCACATACCGGAATGCCGAGATTGCCGGGCTCCCAGGGTTCGACCGGCACCCAGGGATTCATCTTGCGATAATAAAGTTTCAGCTCGCCGCGATCGTCGATGATGATACCGGAATTATAGGGATTGCCGTCAGGATTGTACTCCATGATCGAGAAGCAACCCCAGATGCGATTTTCGGCGCAGGCCTTCTTGAAGCTCTCTACCTCCGGACCATCGAGTTGCAACATCAGTTCGGCGGTAGTGTCCATCGACAGGCCGTGCAGCGAATATTCCGGAAACACCACCAGATCCATGGTCGACATATTTTTGCGCGCCTTCTGAACCATCGCGCAAATCCGCTTCGTCTGCGCGGCCAGATCGCTTTTGGTCGCAATTGTTGGCAACTGCAGTTGAACGAGCCCGATAACGACACCGTCGGGAGCCTTGTTCAATCCACCGAGCCCACTCATCTCTGTCTCCTCATTGTCGCTGGCTGCTCCCGGTCGATCGGGCATTTAAGCCTTTCCCTCTGCGAAAGGCCACCGTGCCGCAGTGGGAGGCGACAGATCCGGGCGATGACGCGATGTGCGACGGGCGAGGCAAAAAACGCATGCTCAGTCCACTACGATTTGCAACGTCAAACTGCTAATTTCGCTGAGCATGCGGCGCAGCTTTGTTGGGACGGGCCAAGTTGGACGAAGAATTTGACATCGTGATTGCAGGAGGCGGTGTTGCCGGTTTGACGGCAGCGCTTACTGCGGCGCGTCTCGGCTGCAAGACGTTTGTCCTGACCGGGGACGTGCTTGGCGGGCTGCTCCTGAGCATCGACAAGGTTGAGGGTTTCCCCGGGTTCGTCGACGGGGTTCCAGGTTACGACCTGTGCCCGATGATCCAGGAGCAGGCTGTCGCTGCAGGCGCGCAATTCACTGTCGCCAGCCTCGATAGTCTGGAACGGCAAAATGGCGCCTGGCATCTCACGAGCGGCAAGGCGCACTTGCGGGCACGGGCCGTTATTCTCGCCACTGGCGCGACGCTGAAGGAGCTTGGCGTCCCCGGAGAGGAACGCCTGCGCGGAAATGGCGTCAGTCATTGCGCGAGTTGCGATGCTCCTCTCGTTCGCAAAAAGACTGTCGCGGTCGTCGGTGGCGGCGACTCCGCCTTGCAGGAAGCCCTGACGCTTGCGGACTTCGCCGAGCGGGTGATCATTCTGCAGGGCGGCGCTGAACTGACCGCGCAAGCAGTCTATCGCGACCGAGTCTCCAATCAGCCGAAAATCGAGGTTCGCTTTGATACCGTGGTTGAGGAAGTTCTTGGTGATGACAAAGTCAGCGGCGTGCGCATCCGCAATACCAAAGGCAATGCCCCCACCGATCTGGAATTGGCGGCGCTCTTCGTCTACATTGGTGTGCAGCCGGCCACCGTCTTCGTGAAAGCTGACATTAAGCTCGATCCGTTGGGGCGCATTCCGGTCGATGCGCGGTTGCGGACGGAACTACCTGGTGTCTTCGCGGCAGGCATTGCACGGTCGGGTTCGGCGGGCCGGGCGGCTGCATCCGCCGGCGACGGAGCGGTTGCTGCGGTCGCTGCGGAACGGTATCTGACAGGCGGCGATTGGTGATGCGTACGGGCGGGCCACGGGAACTCGCCAACGGGAGGTGCGAATGGGCGAACTGTTGACGGTTCATGATCCTCGCGGCTATCCGCCGAAGGTGGCAGGCAAGCGGCTTGCACCGCGCCTGCAAAGTCTCGACGGCAAGACGGTCTATCTGGTCGATTGTCTGTTCGACAATTCCGCCGCCTTCATGGAGCAGCTGCGGCAATGGTTTGCCGAGCATCTGCCGGCGATTGCGACGCGCATCATCAGGCCGCGCGAAAGCTGGGAAGACGACCCGGATATGCGCGCCAGGATCGTTGCCGACGGCCACGCGGCCATATTGGGTGTCGGACTTTGAAGCACCTGTAGCCCGACGGTCGTCGGGTTGACAATGGCGCTGGAAGAAAGCGGCGTGCCGAGCGTCGCAGTGCACACTCATGCATTTGCTAGGCTGGCACGCGCGAGTGCGCTCGCCAACGGGATGCCGCGCACCCGCCAGGCCTTCGTGCCGCAGCCGGTGGTGGACCGCACGCCTGAGCAATTGCGAGGTTACATCGAGGGCGCCGATCCGATCTCCAAACGGCCATTTGTCCAGGAGTTGATCGAGGGGCTAACCGGACCCCTGACCGACGATGATCTCAAGGGTGTCTCGTTCGACCGGTCGACGCCGCGTCTGCTGTCCCCCGATACGGAAGACAATCTCCAGGCTCTGTTCATTGACAACCGCTGGACGGATTTCCTGCCGGTCATACTGCCGACCGAGGAGCGTGTGGCGCGGATGCTCAAGGGAACAAGCCTTCCGTCGGATAAAGTTGTCGGACGGATGCGCCCGACGCGATTTCGCGAATTTTGGGAGTTCACGGTCGAGAAAGTCGCGGTCAATGCGGTGATGGCCGGCGCGCGACCGGAATACTTGCCGGTGATTCTAGCGATGGCGGCGAGCGGCCAAACCGCGCGGTCAAGCAGCACCACGTCGTTCGCGACGATTTCCGTCGTCAACGGTCCAATCCGCAACGAGATCGGCATGGATGCTGGCATCGGCGTGCTCGGTCCCTACAACCACGCCAACGCCACCGTCGGCAGAGCTTTCGGTTTGCTGTCGCAGAATCTCCAGGGCGGCTCGGTTCCGGGCGAGTCGTACATGGGGTCGCTCGGCAACTGGTACGCCTA
>JBAUGC010000952.1:0-10586 GCA_049679485.1 Xanthobacteraceae bacterium | reverse complement strand
GCCGCCAATCTGTTTTCGCACCTGCGGGTGCTCGATGCCGCGGGCGCGCCGGCGATCGCCGTGATGCCCGTGCCTCATGACGCGCTGGGCGAGGCGATCAACGACCGGCTCCGCCGCGCCGCCGCGCGCTAGGCAAAATTGCGCCGCAAGGAGAGCATGATGACGCGCTTTCATTTGCTGCCTGCCGTGTTCGCCGCCGCCTTGGTTTTCTGCTGCGCGTCCGGGCACGCCGAGGTGCAGAAGATCATGTACCTATGCGACGGCAAGCTCTGTCCGTTGTTTAAGCTCGTGATTACGCCACCGCACGGCTGGGTTATCGAGAAGGAAGCGACCAGCAAGAACAAGGTCCAGATACTGGTCCAGGAGGGAAAGAATTTCCGCAATGCCGAGCCGCTCATCTACGTGAAAGTGTCCTGGCACAAGGATAAGCAGCAGCCCCTCGCCGACTTTGCCCGCATCAGCAATGAGCACTGGCAAGCCGGCGCCAGCGACGCCAGGATTTCGGAGCTTGCGCCGGTCGAGCGCGCCAACGGCAAAGCTGCTTTTCTGCGCTTTTCCTATGAAACTCCGAGCAAGGCGCAGCAGGCATTTGAAATCGTGTCGTTCGGTCTCGATTCCGACAACGATGGCAATGAATTCGTTCTGATGGTGGGCATGACCGGCAACAGCAAGGCGGCGCTTGATCGGGCGAATAAGGACTACGTTTCCTTGCTAGCGGCGCATTGATGGGCGACGCTGTGCTTGCCTGCCAAAGGGACGATTGCCATCTTTTGTTGCAAGTAGTCACGTATCAACCGGGACCACCCGATGCTCGATAAACCCCCAAAAAACAGCGGAACCGTTCCCGCCCTGCTCGCGCGTTTTGCCGCCATTGTCGGCGAGAAAAACGCCATCACCGATCCGCAGGCGCAGCTGCCTTACCTCGTCGAGATGCGCGACCTCTATCGCGGGCGCTCTCCAATGGTGCTGCGGCCCGGTTCCGTCACGGAGGTCGCGGATATTCTCAGACTCGCCGATGCGACCGGCACTCCGATCGTGCCGCAAGGCGGCAACACAGGATTGGTCGGCGGCCAGACACCGCACAACAACGAGATCGTGCTGTCGCTGACGCGGCTCGATCGCATCCGTGAGGTCGATCCGATCTCCAACACCATGACCTGCGAGGCGGGCGTCACCTTGCAGCACGCCCGCGAAGCTGCCGCCGCAGCCGATCGTCTCTATCCGCAATTACTGCCCTCGGAAGGCACCTGTACGATCGGCGGCAACCTTTCCAGCAATGCCGGCGGTGTCGCCGCACTCGCCTACGGCGTTGCGCGCTCGCACGCGCTCGGCGTTGAAGTCGTACTGGCCGATGGTCGCATCCTCAACAACCTCAACAAGCTGAAGAAGGATAACACCGGCTATGATTTGAAGAACCTGTTCATCGGCGCCGAAGGCACGCTGGGTGTCATCACCGCAGCGGTGTTGCGGCTGGTGCCGCGACCGCGCGCCGTCGAGACCGCTTTTGTCGGCGTGCGTTCGCCTGAAGCTGCGCTCGCGCTGCTCACACTCGCCACGGATCGTGCAGGCGCGGGTGTCACGAGCTATGAGCTGATGTCGCGTGCTGGCTTGATATTTGTGCTGCAACACGCTGCCGGCAGTCGCGATCCCCTATCCGCTCCCCATCCCTGGTACGTACTCATCGAACTCTCCTCGCAAGCCGAAAGCGGACTTCGCGAAGCTATGGAGGATGTTCTGGCGCAGGGACTGCAGCGCGACCTCATCGCCGACGCCACCATCGCCGACAGCCTGGAACAGGCCAGGGCTTTCTGGCGCATCCGCGAAATGTTCGGCGAGGTGCAGCGTCACGTCGGGGGTTCGATCAAGCATGACGTCTCGGTACCGGTCGCCACTGTGCCGGCATTTCTGAAGGAGGCCGACGCTGCCGTGACGGCGCTCATTCCCGGCGCGCGTCCGCTGTCATTCGGCCATCTCGGCGATGGCAATATCCATTACAACGTGATGCAGCCGGCGGAGGCCGACAAGGCGGGTTTCCTCAAGCGATGGGACGACGTGAATGCAGTCGTCTTTGCGGTGGTAAAAAAATACGGTGGATCGATCTCGGCCGAACACGGCATTGGTGTGATGAAACGCGATCTGCTGCCGAGCGTAAAAGACCCGGTCGCCCTCGAACTGATGCGCGGCCTCAAGCGCATGCTCGACCCCAACGGCATCCTCAATCCCGGCAAGGTTCTGTAGCTTCGGATTCCGCAGCTTCAGCAAAGCCAAAGCCCCCCGACCGGGATCAACGGTCGAGGGCCGTTTGCCTTATGCCGAAGCCGGCTAACCGCAATCAGCCGGCTCGGCTGACAGTAGTTACCACCAGCAGCGACGCCAGCCGCAGCGGCGCCACCCATACCGATAAGCGTACGGACGGCCCCAGTAGGGGCGGCCCCAATAGGGACCGGGGCCCCATCGGCGGTAGCCGTAACCCCAGCGGCGGTAACCCCATCCACGGTAACCCCAGCGGCCGCCGCGCCAGCCTCGGCAGCACCAGACTTTGTCAACGCTGCTGATTTGTTTGCTGGCTTCCGTCAAGCCGTTTACCGGCATAGCCGCCGATGCTTGCCCGACCAGCAGGCTCGAACCGAGCAAGGCCAGAGCAAAAGCAGCAATTCTCAGGCTAGCCATAGCAACTCCTCCTTCTTGTCGTTTGTCATTTGCGAAATCGCCACCGGCCAAAAGTCCCACACACGGGATGTAAGGAAGCTGAAGGCGTTGTTGGCAATTGTTAATCTCGCCGCAAGCGGCCGTGCGCGAATACCTCCAATTGGTTGCCGAACCATTATGTCGGCAGCGATGTCGGCGCTCCAATTTTCGAGCCGACGGAGCGGCCCGACGACTTGGCCCAACAGGATAGGACCCTCCGGTGCGTGACGATCAAGCTAAAGCAGCGCGGCATTTTCGGGCAATGTGCTGTGTTGCTACCTAATATGTCAGCGCAAAATTTGCTTGGCTTAGCAAACTAAAAGTCATCATTTCGTCGACTATTCTAAGTAATGCCGATCCAGCTTCGCATCGGCAGGCGAACGCACGAGCGAACTTGGAACGCGCAAGCGAACTTTTCGAGTTCTTCGGTTACGCGCTCAACGCACTCATCGCCCACGATACCGTACCGGGCCGCAGCACACTCTGGGCCGATTTCACCAGGGACCGCGGCAACCGCACTGAAGAGGTCGTCGCGGCAACGCAACGGGTCGGTGCCTACTCATCCGGCATCGGCACCCCGGATGACATGCGCAAACACCTGATGGGATTTCAGGACAAGGGCATCGACCAGGTCATCTTCCTGCAGCAGGCTGGGCGCAACCGCCACGACCACATTTGCGAGGCGCTCGAACTTTTCGCCGCCGAGGTCATTCCCGAATTCAAGGCCAAGGCGGCCGCCATGGAGGCGCGCAAGGCGGAGGAACTGGTGCCTTTTATCGCCGCGGCTCTCAAGCGAAAGCGTTGGATGCAACCGCTTGCCGACGCAGAGATACCGGTGGTCAAGGCTTCGGCGGAAAAAGCGCAGTTTTCGCGCGGCGCACGCTAAGCCGGAGTACTAAAAGAGCGACAATTGCTCGTCAGGCTTCTTGGCCGGCAGTGGCTGCTGGGCTGGTTCGGACTGGTCAGGTTTTGTCCCGGTCACAGGCTCGATCAGATGAGCCGCATCATTCACCGCGCGGTTCACAGCGGTTGAGACTTCATAACATTCGAGCAGCGCTTCGGGCGCCGGCGCGATCAGCGCCGCCGCGGCCGCCGCGTCATCCTCAGCGCAATCGAGCCAAAGATCAAAGGCCTCCGCCGGTACGATGACCGGCATGCGGTCATGGATGGCGGCGAGCGTTTTGTTGGCTCGCGTCGTGACGATGGCGGCGGTATCAAGCTCTTCGCCGTTCGGACCCGTCCAGGTTTCCCACAGTCCGGCAAAAGCCATCGGTTCGTCAGAGTTCTTTCGCCGCACGAAATAAGGGCGTCTCGGCACGCCGTCGCGCCAGTCGTAGAAGCCGTCCGCTGGAATGAGGCAACGCCGCCGCCGCATCGCATTGCGGAACGCGGGCTTCTCGAGCGCCGATTCACCCCGCGCATTCACCAGCAGTGAAAACTTCTTCGGGTCTTTCACCCATGCGGGAATGAACCCCCACCGCACCAGCGCAAACTGCCGTTTGCCATCGACAAGCCGCACGATCGGAATCGGTTGGGTTGGCGCCACGTTGTAACGAGGCGGAAAATTCGGCAACTCGCTGTAGCCGAACAGCGCCCTGATCGCACCCGGCGGCGAAGTGATGACATAACGTGCGCACATTGCGATAAGCGTAGGCCCTGTTTCGGCACATCAGCCGCGATGTGCCCGATAGTAGCTTAAATGGATCGTGCTTTTGACCAGTAACAGTAGCAAAGCGCGGATTTATCCGACGCGGCCCTATCTTGCGGTCAGTGCCGCCATTTTCCGGGACGGCCGCGTGCTGATCGTTCGCCGGGCTCAACCGCCGGCAAACGGCCTTTACACCCTTCCAGGCGGTGTCGTCGAAATAGGTGAAACGCTCATCGAGGCGGTCTCGCGCGAGGTCCGTGAAGAGACCGGCCTCGAAATCGAACCGCACGGGCTCGCCGGCTATCGCCAGGTGATCGCGCGCGACGACACTGGACGGATCGAGCGGCATTTCGTGATTCTGCCCTTCGCCGCACGCTGGCTCGCCGGCGAGATTTTGCTCAATGACGAATTGGCCGAGGGTCACTGGCTGGCACCTACCGAGCTTTCCGCGCTCAAGACCACCGAAGGACTTGCTGACATCGTCGCTGCTGCAGGCGAGCTGATCGCCGCGTTGCGTTAACTCGAACCACCTCAACCACGCCGACGGGTGCTGCTTGCTGTCGGGTTGGTTGAAGCCATATGTTCGCTCCACCGATGCTACGCTCCCTTACTTTGCTCCTGCTGTTTCTTTGCCTCGGCGCCGCGAGCGCCCGCGCACAGATCTTTTCGCCGCAAACTCAGCCGCAAGCGCAGCCCAAACCGCAGCCGCAGATTCAGCCAAGGGCGCAACCGCAGGCGCCACAACCGCAGGCGCAGCCTCAGGCGCCGTCCCCGCCACGGACCGCCCCCTACGACCGCGACATGCAACGGCTTTCCGAAATTCTCGGCGCGCTCCACTTCTTGCGCGGCATTTGCGGTACGAATGAGGGGCAGAAATGGCGCAACGAAGCGGAAGCGCTGATCGAGGCCGAGGCGCCTTCCGGTGAACGTCACGACCAGATGGTCTCGAGCTTCAACCGCGGCTATCGCTCCTTCCAACAAAGCTACCGCACATGCACGCCGGCGGCGAACTTCGCTATTCGCCGCTACCTCGACGAAGGTGCAAAAATCGCCCGCGAGATCACCGCCCGCTACGCCAATTAGCCGCTTGCCAGTGGTATTAACCCTGCCTCAAGGTTCGGTCTAACGCCTGATTGGGCCGTGCTAGCTTGTTTTTAGGCAGGGACGTTGCCGGGGTGCGGCAACAATCAACAGTAATGACCACGGCAACGCGTATCTTAGCGGCACGGGAAAACGTGGCCGATCACGAACAGAAGCGGCGGGCACTGGGCTATTTGCAAGAGGCCTGGGCCGAGGCGCATCACGACGGCATCGAAGGCGATTGCCTCGCTCAAACCGCACTTTTCCTCGCGCTGGTAGAACTGATTTCAACTTATGGCGAGGAACCGGCCGCCTGCTACGCGGAACGGCTCGCGCCGCGAATTCGCAACGGCGAATTCTCCGTGGAATTGCCACGGCAATAGCACCAATCCGTTGTCAGATTTTCCACCGCCATGCCCGCTCTGGTCGCGGGCATTTGCGTCTTGAGACACTACGCCCGCTGCGGATTAGCGCTCGCAGTCCGCGATACCCGCACATCGTGGCTTCCAGGCTCGCCCCGCCCGGTCCGATGCGCCAGCCGGCGCGCTATCTGCGATTCACGGGCGGTCCATATGTTCACTCTTGAGCGCCAAGAAGGTGAATGTTGAGCAGTCCACAACTCCGCATTCGCCGGGCGTAAGCACTTGAGGCCAATCGCGCTGCACCCTAGTTTGAGTCGATGGCCCGAAGGTTCCCCCGATGAAGGCCGCCCTGCTTCCCGGCCGCGGCGTGGTTAAGGTCGCCGGCGACGACGCGCGCGGCTTTCTGCATGGCCTTGTCAGTGCGGATATCCTGAAGCTCGCGCCGGGGGCGGCGCGTTTCTGTGCACTGTTAACGCCGCAGGGCAAGATTATTGCGGACTTCTTCGTCGTCGAGGTACCGGCGCAGGATGGCGGCTTCTTCCTCGACCTGCCGAGGTCCCTCACCACGACGGTGGTCGGCAAGCTTAACCTCTACAAGCTGCGCGCTCGCGTCATGGTCGAAGATTTGTCCGAAGTCCTTGGCGTCCTGGCGGCATGGGATGGACAAGGAACGGCTGGCATCGGTCTTTGGTATCCGGATCCCCGCCTGCCAGCGCTCGGGCTTCGAGCCATGCTGCCGCAGCAACGCGCCGCAGACGCAGCCTCAGAGGTTGGCGCTGCCATGGTTGATCCGGCCGAATACGAAACCCATCGCATTGCGCTTGGCATCCCAGAGGGGGGTATCGACTTCGGCTACGGCGACGCCTTCCCGCACGAAGCCGACATGGATCAGCTTGGCGGCATCGATTTCGACAAGGGTTGCTATGTCGGCCAAGAGGTGGTTTCGCGCATGGAGCACCGCGGCATCGCGCGCACGCGCGCCTTATCGGTCCGCTTCAACGGCACGGCACCAGCCCCCGGCACTGCCGTCATGGCCGGCGATCGACAGGTCGGCACCATGGGCTCAAGCGCGGCCGGACACGGGCTTGCCCTTGTGCGCCTCGACCGGGCAGCGGAAGCTCTGTCGCGTGGCGATTCGCTCGTTGCCGGCGGCGTTCCGATCCGGCTCAGCAAACCGGACTGGGCGCGCTTTGCCTTTCCTGAAGGATCGAAGGCCGCCGAATGACTGCATCTGCGCCCGCTCAATCCATCGTGCGCTGCCCCTGGCCCAAGGACGATCCGCTCTATCTCGCGTACCACGATGAGGAGTGGGGCGTCCCGGAATACGATGACCGCGCGCTCTACGAAAAGCTTGTGCTCGACGGTTTCCAGGCCGGCCTGTCGTGGATCACGATCCTGCGCAAGCGTGAGAATTTCCGCCGCGCCTTTGACGGTTTCATCCCCGAGAAAATCGCGCGCTACACACCGAAAAAGGTCGAGCGCCTGATGCAGGATGCCGGCATCGTCCGCAACCGCGCCAAGATCGAAGGTGCCGTTCTTTCGGCCCGCGGCTGGATCGAGATTATGGAAAAGGGACCGGGCTTTTCCAAGCTGTTGTGGGACTTCGTCGATGGCAAGCCAAGGGTGAACCGCTTTCGCACCATGCGGCAAATTCCGGCGGACACGGCGATCTCTCGGGCGATGTCAAAGGAGCTGGCGGAGCGGGGCTTTAAGTTCTGCGGGCCGACGATCGTCTATGCTTTCATGCAGGCGGTCGGCATGGTCAACGACCATCTGATCACCTGCTACCGTCACGAAGCCGTACAGAAAATCAAATCGTAGCGGTTCTTGCTGAAGGAGAGGTGTGCAACGCTTCTGCCTTGCTCGGCTCAATTACATCTTCGCTGCCGACGCCGTTCGGCCATGCCGCCGATCTACTCTGGTCTCCCGCTGGCGGGACGGCGGCGAGCGATGCTGAAGAAGATCGCAGCCAACAACGTCAGCCCGCCGATAACGGTGTAATGCACCGACGAATTGGCGTTGATGTAAGACGAAGCGCTCGACGTCGCTTGCACCAAAGCAGCGCCAAGAAGGATGCTTATGAACGAACCGCGGCCGCCGGCAACGCTGGCGCCCCCCAGCACCACCACCGTTATGGTCATCAGCGTGTAATCGGTGCCGGTCGAGGGCGAGCCGATTCCGACCTGGCCGGCGAGCATCAACCCGCCGATGCCGGTCAAAAGCCCCGAGATGACGAAAGCGAGCCAGGTCAGGCGCTGACTGTCGATGCCAAGCCGATGGCTCGCCAGCGGGCTTGAGCCAACGGCGCGGAAGCTCCTGCCGAATGCAGTCCGATACAGCAGCCATTCGGCAACGCCCACCATCACCAAAGCCAACGCAAGTCCGCCCGGCAGAATCCACAGCGGAAATTGCGCGGCATCGGAGATGGCGTCGTCGATGGAGCCGGCGGCGACCGGTCGCAGCAGCAGTGAAACGCCCTGTAGCCCGATGAAAGTTGCGATCGTGACGACGATCGCCGGCAGCCGGAGCGAAGTAATCAGCAAGCCTTGCAACAAACCGAAGCCGGTTGTGAACATAAGGATCAAGATGAGCCCGGCCGCAAACGGTCCTGTGGCCACGCCGTCGGGCGTCAGAAACGATGCGAGCACCACGCAAAGGCCGGCCAGCGGGCCGATCGAAAGATCGATGGCCCCGACGAGTACCGTCGCCAGTTGCGCGCTGGAGACAAACGCCAAGATGCTGAGAAACGACAGCATACTTTTGATGCTGAATGGCGACAGAAAGTACTGGTTCAAAGCCTGCGTGCCGCCGAGAATGATGAGAGTAAGAACGGTCAGCACCAAAGCCGGAAAATGATCGCTGGCGGCAAAGTCGCGCCAACGCCGGCTTTGGACACTCTGCGACCCCCGGCTGGCGCGCGACACCGTCGCGGTCAGGTTGGCCTCAGTAATCGCGGCGTCAGTAACAGCCTTGCCGGTCAACTCGTGGACAACGCGGCCGCGGGCGAAAATCAGCACCCGGTCGCAAAGACCCTCGAGCTCGATGCCGTCCGAGGATGACACCAGCACGCCTACGCCCTGGTCGGCGATCGCTCGCAGCCGCTGATAGATTTCGCTGCGCGCGCCGATGTCGACACCCTTGGTCGGCTCGTCGACCAACAGCGCCGTCGGCTTTGCGGAAATCTCGCGCCCAAACAGCGCCTTTTGCTGGTTGCCGCCGGACAGTTCGTTGAGCTTGGATTCGATGGAGGCAGCCCGGATGCGCAAATCCTCAGTGATCTTTTTGGAGCGCTCCGCTTCTCCCGCCCGGTCGATCACGCAATATCGCGAAATCGATTCCAGGAAACCGAGACTGAGGTTCTCACGCAAGGTCAGGTTGAGAAACACGCCTTCGCTGTGGCGGTCGTCGCTAATGAAGCCGACGCCGGCCTTGCGAAATGCATCCGGCGTGTCACCGGAAATCCTGACGCGCGCGACTCGCACTTCGCCCCCGGTGCGGCGGTCGATGCCGGCGGCGGCTCGGATGAATTCGCGCTGGCCTTCACCTTCAATGCCGGCCAATCCGACGATTTCGCCGGCGTGCACAACAAGGTCGACCTGATCGAAACCGCGGCCGCTGAGCCCGCTGACGGCGAATAGCGGTGCCCCAACCACCTTCGCCTTGGCCGGGAAAATCTGGCCAAGCGGCCGGCCGGCGATCAGCGCCACGATTTCCGCCGGCGTAATTGCATCGGCAAGACGGCTGTCGATGATCTCGCCGTCGCGCATCACCGAAATGCGGTCGGCGAGTTCATCGACTTCGTGCAGGCGATGCGACACGTAAACGATGCCGACGCCGTCGCGCTTTAATTCGCCGATCAGGTCGAACAGTTTGCGCACATCGGCGTGCTGTAGAGGTTCAGTCGGCTCGTCCAGAAAAAGGACCTTGGGATTGGTGGCAAGAGCACGCGCGATCTCGACAATATGCAGCTGCGCCAACGACAGCTCCGCGACGCGCTTTCCGACTGGCACGCTCAATTCGTCGGTCGCGATCCTTGCCAAAATGCGCTCTGCTTCGGCGGCGCCGCTCGGTCCGGCAAGCGAGGGCTCGGCGAGCTGCAGATTTTCCAGCACGGTGAGATCGGGCGCCAGAGCCGGATGCTGATAGACAACGGAGACGCCGTCCTCGCGCATTTGGCGCGGGTCGGGCCTCGCGACGTGCTTGCCTGCATAATAGATGCTGCCTGCGTCGGCATGCAGCACGCCGGCGGCAATGCCGATCAGGGTCGATTTGCCGGCGCCATTCTCGCCGACGACGGCATGAACCTCGCCCGGCATGATCAGGACATCAACGCCTTTCAGCGCCTGGACGGGGCCGAAGCTCTTGCGCATGCCGGCAAGCGTCATGATCGGCACATGCGCCGTGACCGGCAACGCGGTTGCACGGACAACGCTATGCATGGCGGAGCCGCCGTGTGATCTCGGGAAGCGCCACGCCGCTCAGCACAATGATCGCGTCGGCCAAATCTTCGGCTGATCCGCCAAAACCCAGCGCAGTCACGAGCTGGGCGAGATAGGTCAGAAAGAAGGCGCCCACTACTGTGGCGATGACGCTTCCCTTGGTCAGGCCGCCCAGCGGGTTGCCGCCGATCACGACGGCGGCAATCGTGCCGAGCAAATAAGGCAGCCCGCACAACACAGTCGGCGATACCAGATACCCGGACAGCATGATCGCCGCGATGGCATACATGAGGCCGGCGGCCGTGTACGTCAGAATTCGGTAGGTCTTGAGCGGCACTCCCACAGCATGCGCTGCCGGAGGATTGACGC
>JBAUGC010000951.1:0-7152 GCA_049679485.1 Xanthobacteraceae bacterium | reverse complement strand
TTCGCGGCGCTTTTCTTTGCTGGCCGAGTGGGGCATTCTCACTGTGAACAAACAAAAAGGGGAGGACGCGATGAAGCGTTTTCTGTTCGCCGGTGTTGTCGCTTTCGTGCCGGGCCTTCTGGCGACCGCGGGCCACGCGCAAGACACCGTCAAGATCGGCATCATCATGCCGTACTCGGGCCAGTTTGCCGACGCGGCGACCCAGATGGATGATGGCATCAAGCTTTATCTCAAGCAGCATGGCGACAAGCTCGGCGGCAAAAAAGTCGAGATCATTCGCAAGGACGTCGGCGGCATCAATCCGTCGGTCGCCAAACGTCTCGCGCAAGAGCTGGTGACGCGCGACAATGTCGATATCCTCGCGGGATTCGTGCTGACGCCGAACGCGCTGGCCGCCGCCGACGTGTCGGCCGAAGCCAAGAAATTCATGGTGGTCATGAACGCGGCCACGGCGATCATCACCACCAAGTCGCCCTATATGGCGCGCACTTCGCTGACCGTGCCGCAGCTCACGCAAACGCTCGGCGATTGGGCGGAAAAGCAGGGGCTGAAGAACGCCTACACCATGGTCACCGACTACGGCCCGGGCATCGATGCCGAAGGCGGGTTCCAAAGCGGCTTCAAGGGAGCGGGCGGCAATATCGTCGGGTCCTTGCGCATGGCGGTGCAAAACCCGGACTTCACCGCCTATGTGCAGCGCGCCAGGGATCTCAACCCACAGGGCATCTTCGTCATGATACCGGGCGGCGCACAGCCGGCCGCTTTCGGCAAGGCATTGGCCGAGGTCGGTATCGATCCAAAGAAGACTGAAGTCATGGGGCAATTGGAGATCGCCGACGAGCACGCGCTCGCCAGCATGGGCGACATCGCCCTCGGCATCATTACTTGCGGCCACTACGACGCCAATCACCACTCGAAACTGAACGAGGAGTTCGTGAAGGCCTACAATGCCGATTTCAAGCGCAATCCCGATTTCTTCTCGGTCGGCGGTTATGACGGCACGCACCTGATCGACATCGCGCTACAAAAATCCGGCGGTAAAACCGACGGCGAGTCACTCATCAATGCCGCCAAGGGCGCGAGCTGGGAAAGCCCACGGGGACCGATTTCGATCGATCCGGAAACCCGCGACATCATCCAGACCGTCTATATCCGCAGGGTGGAGAAGGTCGGCGGTCATCTGGTCAACGTGGAAATCGCCGCGATTCCCAACGTCAAGGATCCGGTGAAGGCGGCGATGAAGCACTGATGCCCGCGGCGGCGCTCCATCCGCGCCCCAAAGGTCAAGACGAAGACCGCGCCGCGGAGGGTTTTATTTCGCGGCGCTTTTCTTTGTTGGCAGAGTGAGGCATTCTCACAGTCAACAAACAAAAGGGGAGGATACGATGAAGCGTTTTCTGTTCGCAGGCGTCGTCGCTGTCGTGCCAAGCCTTTTCGTGCAGGGCCTTTTGGCGACCGGCGGCCATGCGCAAGACACCGTCAAGATCGGCATCGTCATGCCGTATTCGGGCCAGTTTGCCGATCCGACAACTCAGGGGGACAATGGCATCAAGCTTTATCTCAAGCAGCATGGCGGCAAGCTTGCCGGCAAAAAAGTCGAACTGATCCGCAAGGATGTCGGCGGCATCAACCCGCCGGTCGCCAAACGCCTGGCGCAGGAATTAGTGACCCGCGACAACGTCGATCTCCTGGCCGGCTTTCAACTGACACCGAACGCTCTTGCCGCCGCCGACGTTTCCGCCGAAGCCAAAAAGTTCATGGTGGTTATGAACGCGGCGACCGCCATCATCACCACCAAGTCGCCGTATATGGCGCGCGTCTCATTCACCATCCCTCAGCTCAACCAGACGCTTGCGACCTGGGCGGCGCAAAAACACGGGCTGAAGAACGCATACATCATGGTCACCGACTACGGCCCGGGTATTGATGCCGAGGGCGCGTTTCAGAAGGGCTTCAAGGAGGCGGGCGGGGACATCGTCGGCGCCGTGCGCATGGCGGTGCAGAGTCCGGATTTCTCGGCCTATGTGCAGCGCGCCAAAGATCTTAATCCGCAAGGCATTTTCATCATGATCCCGGGCGGCGCCCAGCCGGGTGCTTTCGGCAAGGCGCTCGCCGAACGCGGCATCGATCCACAGAAGATCGAGATCCTTGGCCAAGCCGAGGTTACCGACGAACATGCGCTCGCCAGCATGGGCGATGTCGCCATCGGGATCATCACCGCGAGCCACTACGACTACAGCCATCGCTCGAAGCTGAACGATGAGTTCGTGCAGGCCTACAAGGCTGAGTTCCAGCGCAATCCCGACTTCTTCTCGGTCGGCGGCTATGACGGCATGCACCTGATCGACCTGGCGCTGCAAAAATCCGGCGGCAAGACCGACGGCGATTCGCTCATCAATGCCGCCAAAGGCGCAGCGTGGGAAAGCCCGCGTGGCCCGATCTCGATCGATCCCGAAACGCGCGACATCGTCCAGACCGTCTACATCCGCAAGGTGCAGAAGGTCGACGGCCGGCTGATCAATGTGGAGATTGATGCGATCCCCGACGTCAAGGATCCGTTCAAGGCGGCGATGAAGCACTAAGATTGTCCGCTGGGCTGTAACCCGCTGTCCTTTGCTTTAAGTCTGATGCGGTAGGCCGGAAATTAGTTGGCCGGCCGACGTGTCGTCCGTTACGTTGTCCGTCAATTCATCGGGGCTAACCGGCTATGCTTCCTCCTGTTTTAGGGGTCCTGTTCGACGGCTTGGCTTACGGCATGCTGCTGTTCCTGCTGTCGGTCGGACAGTCGGTGACGCTGGGCATGATGAATTTCATCAACCTCGCGCATTGCAGCTTCGCGATGCTCGGCGGCTACGTCACCGTCGCGCTGATGAACCGCTATGGTGTGCCGTTTTTCGCCACGCTGCCCTGCGCCTTCATTGCCGCCGCCGTGGTCAGCGTCGCGTTCGAGCAGACGTTCTTTCGCCGGTTGTATCGAGCCGGCGAGCTCGACCAGGTGTTGCTCACCATCGGCATCGTTTTCATTTCGGTGGCGGTCGCCGCATACATCTTCGGCACCGACCAGCAACCGTTGCAGCTGCCGGCCTACCTGCGCACCTCGCTCACCTTCATGGGCCTGCGCTTCGCGGTCTATCGGCTCATTCTAATCGGGCTCGCGCTGCTTATAACGTTGGCGCTCGTGGTGGGCATTGAATACACCCGGTTCGGCGCCCGGGTGCGTGCCGCGGTCGACAACGAACGCATGGCGCGCGGTCTCGGCATTGATGTCGATCGTACCTTCGCCATCACGTTTGCGCTTGGCAGCGGCCTCGCCGGGCTTGGCGGTGCGCTCGCGATCGAGATCATTGGGCTCGATCCGTCATTCGCGCTGACCTACCTGATTTACGTCCTGATCGTCGTCTCGGTCGGCGGACTGGGCTCGATCGCAGGTTCGTTCGCCGCCGCTGTCGTGCTCGGCATCAGCGACGTCGCCGGCAAGTACTACGTTCCCCAGCTCGGCGCGTTTCTCATCTATCTCGTGATGATCACGCTGCTGATGTGGCGCCCGCTCGGCCTCCTCGGGAGACGCTGAGCGATGGCGCTCGCCGAGAAGGTGACGAGCCCGCTCGCCTATCTGCAGGCGCAGACCCGTTGGCGGCCGGCCGAGATCATCTTCTGGCTGGCGACGCTCCTGCCTTACGTGCTGTTTCCGAATTATCTCTCGCTCGCGAGTCAAATCGCTATCGCCGCGCTGTTCGCGCTGTCGCTCGATTTGATCCTCGGCTATGCCGGCATCGTTTCGCTCGGCCACGCGGCGTATTTCGGCGTCGGCGCCTATACCGCCGGGCTGGTTTCAAAGAACGGCTGGGGCGAGCCGTTAACGGGGCTGGTGATGGCGGCGCTTGCCGCCGGCATCGTCGGCTATGCCACGAGTTTCGTCATCTGCCGGTTTCGGCATCTCGCACTGATCATGCTCACGACCGGTTTCGGGTTGTTGCTGGCGGAACTTGCCAACAGTCTGGGTTGGTTGACCGGCGGCATGGACGGTCTGCAGGGCATCCATACCTCGAAGCTGTTGGGCTATTTCCGCTTCGATCTCTATGGCTATACCGCTTACAGCTATGCGCTTGCCGTGCTGTTCGTCCTGTTCCTGTTTGCCCGCCGGCTTATTCATTCGCCGTTTGGGTTGTCGCTCCGCGGCATCCGCGAAAATTATGTGCGCATGCCCGCCATCGGCGCGCCGCGGCAAGCCCATCTGCGCACCATCTACACCATCGCGGCCTGCATCGCCGGAGTAGCCGGCGCGCTGTTGGCACAGACGACTGAAACTGTGTCGCTGGATTCGCTCGGCTTCGAGCGCTCCGCCGAAGTCGTCGTCATGCTCGTGCTTGGCGGCGCCGGGAGGCTTTATGGCGGACTCGTCGGCGCCATCATCTTCATGGTCGCCCGTGACCAGTTTTCAGGCATCGAACCGCAATTCTGGTATTTCTGGATCGGCATTCTGCTGGTCGCAGTCGTGATGTTTCTTCCCAACGGCATTCTCGGCGGCCTGGCGAAGCTGTCGTCGCGCTGGAGCCGGTCGTGAGTTTGCCGGCACTTGCGACCAGGGGACTGGCGAAGAGTTTCGGCTCGCTGGTCGTCGCCAGCAACATCGAGATCGAATTGCCGCAAGGCGTGCGCTACGCGCTGATCGGTCCCAATGGCGCCGGCAAGACCACGCTGATTAATCTCATGACCGGAATGCTGCGCCCGGACGCCGGCCGCATTCTGCTGGACGATGCCGACATCACGGCGCTGGCGCCAGATCAGCGGGTGCGGCGTGGCCTGGTTCGCACCTATCAGATCAACTCGCTGTTCCCGCATCTGACTGCACTGGAATCGGTGACCCTCGCGGTCTGCGAGCGCAGCCGTGTCGCGCGCACCTGGTGGCGTCAGCTTCCCGCCTATAGCCACGAAATTGACGAAGCCTACGGCATTCTCTCGGCGCTCAATCTCGACGCGGTCTGCAACCGCGCGACGCGCGAATTGGCCTATGGGCAGCAGCGCCTGCTTGAGATAGCGCTCGCGCTTGCGACCCGTCCGAAGGTGCTGCTGCTCGATGAACCTGCAGCCGGCGTGCCGCGCGAGGAAAGCAAGGAATTGTTTGCCGCTATCGCCGGGCTGTCGCGCGAAGTCACCGTGCTGTTCATCGAGCATGACATGGAGCTGGTGTTTCGCTTTGCCTCACGGATCATCGTCATGGTCGGCGGGCGGGTTCTGGTCGAAGGCAGCCCGCAGGAGATTGCCTCCGATCCGCAGGTACGCGCGGTCTATCTCGGTAAATCTCTCGACAAGACGCCGGCGAGAGTAGAGTCATGACCGAGCCGCTGCTCTCGCTCGACAATGTGCGCGCCGGCTACGGGCCTGCCGTGGTGCTCGACGGCGTGTCGCTGTCGCTTGCCGAACGCGCCAGCCTCGCGGTGCTTGGCAGGAACGGTGTCGGCAAGTCGACCCTCCTCCTCACCATCATGGGCTACACGCAAGTCGCTCGCGGACGCGTCGTCTGGCATGGCGAGGACATCACCCGCCGCCCGCCGCACCGCCGCGCGCTCGCCGGCATTGGCTGGGTGGCGCAGGAACGCGAGATTTTCGTTTCGCTGAGTGTCGAGGAAAATCTGACCGTCGCCGCCCGTCCCGGGCGCTGGGATCTTCCGGCGGTCTACGATCTATTTCCCCGTCTCGCGGAGCGGCGGGGCAATTTCGGCAATCAGCTGTCCGGCGGCGAACAGCAAATGCTGGCGATCGCGCGCGCTGATGACCAATCCGGATCTGCTGCTGCTTGACGAGCCGCTCGAAGGACTGGCGCCAATTGTCGTGGAAGAGCTCGCCGCAGCCATCCGCCGCATGACCAGCGACGGTGCCAACGCTTTCATCCTGGTGGAGCAACACGCCGATATCGCCCTGTTGCTAACGCAAGCCGCCATCGTGATCGAGCGCGGCCGCATCGTTCACAGCGGCCCCTCGGCGCAGTTGCTCGCCGACCATACGGCGCTCGACCGGCTCATCGGCCTGCGGCTCGCTGAGGCGGAGACCTAAGTTCGGTCATCGTAAGGTGTCCGCGTCGCGAACAGATTCAGACCAGCTCCATTCGCAGATGCCGTCCGACCGCTTGCGCCGCACGTGTAAGCGTTCCGAGGGTCACGGACTCGTTATCTGGGTCTAGGAGGCGATCGAGTTGCGCGCGGCTCGTTTTCATCCGTTTGGCGAGACTCGATTTCGTCAATCCTTGATCTTGCATGAGTGCATCGAGTTGCCGCGCAATCACGCGCTTGATTGCGCGCGCCGTAACCTCCTCGTAAATGCCCTCTTTCTTCAGAAAATCGTCAAATGACGATCCAACACGGCCTTTCGTCCTCATACGACGTCCTTTCTTCGCTTCGTCGCCAAGTCGACATCGGCATCCGGTGTCTTTTGACTCTTCTTGATGAAGGCGTGCAACTACACCATCCGTCCATCTTGAATACAGAACAGCACGCGGGCGATACGGCCTTGAGCGATCTCGCTGCGAACTTCCCAAAGACCTCTGCCGAGCGGCCGGCACAATGGCATGCCAATTGGCCAGGAAAATTCCACGTCCTTAATGTCTTCACCGATGATCTTGCGATCGTCGTCGCTGAGTGCCCTGAGCCATTCGCGAACCGGCTCCCGGCCTGAAGGCAATCGATAGAATGAAGCGGGCAGTCGCTTCACAGGCGCTCCTGAATTTCAGATGTACCAATTCTGGTACTACCGTAGCAAGCGAGAAATACGCTGGCCGACCTCTTGCTCACTTCCCAAACCGTGGCGGCATCTCAATGGCGTGAGTTTTGGCGATTGCTTCCAGCTCCCCCCACAGCCTCGCCGGTATCGGGATACCAGACTTGCGACGCGCAATCTCGGTGCGGCTGGAGCGCTCGCCCGGCAGCAGGATTTCGTCGAAGCCTGTCTGCCGCGGCAAAGCCTTGAGCAACGCCGCAAGCGTATCGGCGTCGTGAGTAAAATCTGCAAACGGCCGGAACGCGGCGACATCGATGGCGAGGATGGCGCAGTTCTGAGTGCGCCGTTTGCGCTGTTCTGGTCCGAGCGCGCGCGCCTGGATCGGGGCGGCGGCGAGCACGCTCGCCAGCATCTCGAACATCAGCGCCAGCCCCGATC
>JBAUGC010000950.1:0-2780 GCA_049679485.1 Xanthobacteraceae bacterium | reverse complement strand
CGCGGCGAGTACAAGCCGTGCGGCATGCGGATTCTGGCTGGTGGTGTGAAGCGTGACTGACTCCGAGCCGGAATCATACTCACCGACGGCGGCGCGTGGCTCGATCGCCGCTGGCACGACGCGGTTGTTGACGAGATCGATCTTGGTGACATGAGCGGCTGCCTTGAACGCAGCATCCGTAGCCGCCTTGTCGCCGAGATGCCAGTTGAACACAGTGTTGTTCGGCGCGACGTCGTGAATGACCGGCGCACCGGGCTTTGCCGCGGCCTTTGGATCGACCACCGCAGGCAGAACGCCGTAGTTGACGACGACCTTTTCCGCGGCGTCCTTGGCCTGCGAGTAGCTCTCGGCAATGACCACGGCTACTTCGTCGCCGACGTAGCAGACCTTGCCGTTGGCCAACGCCGAACTCGGACTGGTTTTCATCGGCGAGCCGTCCTTGGAATGCACGGTCCAGCCGCAGATATGTCCGCCGATCTTGTCGGCCGCGACGTCGGCGCCGGTGAAGATCGCAACAACGCCCGGCAAACGAGCGGCCGCTTTGATGTCAATCGATTTGATGGTCGCGTGGGCGTGCGGAGAGCGGACGAAATAAGCGTAGGCTTGGCCCGGCCGGTTGATGTCGTCGGTGTAATGACCCTTGCCGGTGATGAAGCGGTGATCTTCCTTCCGGCGCACCGCCGCGCCGATCCCGGTTGCAGTCATGGCGGTTTCCTCCCGCGGTTATATTTGGACGCTTCTTCCCCGTCGCTGATGTTTTATTCCGCGGCTTTTTTAACCGCGCCGCTGCCCATGGCGCGAGCGCCCGCGGCGATCGCCTTGACGATATTGTGATAGCCGGTGCAGCGGCAGATGTTGCCCTCGAGCTCCTCGCGTATCGTCTTATCGTCGAGTTCGTTACCCTTGCGGCGGACCATGTCGACCGCTGTCAAAATCATGCCAGGCGTACAATAACCGCACTGCAATCCGTGGTTTTCGCGGAAAGCTTCCTGCATTGGATGAAGCGGACCGTCGGCCGGCGCCAGACCCTCGATCGAGAGCACGTCGGCGCCCTCGAGCTGCAGGGCAAGCACGGTGCAGGACTTCACAGCTTTCCCGTTCACCAGCACCACGCAGGCGCCGCACTGCGACGTATCGCAGCCGACATGGGTCCCGGTTAGCCGGAGATTTTCGCGGAGTAATTGCACCAACAGCGTGCGCGGATCGACGTCGACGGTGACGGATTTTCCGTTCACGGTGAGGGATACGGCTGCCATAAGCGCCTCCTCAGATTCTTAAAAACGTCTTGTTTGCAGGACGGCTCGCGGCCGTGGTCTGCCGTTAAGGTCAAAATCGTGACGTTTTCCCGGATTCCGACCTTGGAACAGTAACAATCTGACCCGCGGCGCGGGCGCCGGTCAAGGATTAATCGTACGCCGCGGATAGTTGCCCCGATGACGGACGGACGGAGATTGGGTGGCTCAGGACTGTTTCGGGTTCACTGCGGCGGCAAAATTCTGAAAGAATTCGTCGGCCACCTTCTTAGCGGCGCCGTTGATCAGGCGCTGGCCGAGTTGGGCGAGCTTGCCGCCGATCTGTGCCTCGACCGCATAGCTGAGCAGCGTACCGCCATCCTTTGACAGGAGCTTGACGGTCGCGCCACCCTTGGCGAAGCCCGCGACACCGCCATCGCCCTGACCCGAGATCGTGTAACCGTTCGGCGGGTCGAGGTCGGACAGCGTCACCTTGCCTTTGAACTTCGCCTTCACCGGGCCGATCTTGGTCGTGGCAACCGCCTGAAATTCGGTATCCGATAATTTGTCGAGCTGCTCGCAGCCGGGAATGCAGGCCTTGAGGGTTTCGGCGTCGTTGAGCTTCTCCCAGACCGTTTCCCGCGGGACCGCGAGCTGATACTCCCCGCTCATTGTCATAGCCATGTCGCATCACTCCTGCCGGCGCCGCCGCAACGTCGCGCCGAGTGTCCTTACCGAGGGTAGCCTATACGTATCGCTTACCCCCTCGCACGGCGGCTGGAAAGACCGTCGTTCACCGCTTAGGCTAACGGCCGGTGCAAGTGCGGAGGAACTTCATGCCGAAAATCAACGCGGACGGCTGCACCATTCATGTAGAGGTGGAAGGGCCGGAGCGCGGGCCGGTGCTTATGCTGTCGAACTCGCTCGGCACCAATCTGCATATGTGGGACGGGCAGGTAGCGCCGTTCACAAAGCACTTCCGGCTGGTGCGTTACGACCGCCGTGGCCACGGCCAATCGGATGTACCGAAGGGGCCTTACTCGATGGAGCGGCTTGGCCGCGACGCCCTTGCGATCCTTGACGGGCTCGGCATCGAGCGGACCAATTGGTGCGGGCTGTCGATGGGCGGCATGGTCGGCCAATGGCTCGGCGCGCATGCGCCCCGACGGATCGACAAACTGATCCTGTCCAATACGTCGTCCTATTTTCCCGACCGCTCGATGTGGGACGGCCGCATCAAGCTCGTGCGCGAGCAAGGGCTCGCGGCAATCGTCGACGCCAACATGGAGCGCTGGTTTACCAAGTCGTTTCGCGAGCGCGCGCCGCAACCGATGGCGCGCATTCGCGAGATGTTTCTCGCCACCAATCCCGAAGGCTATATCGCCTGCGGCGAAGCGATCCGCGACATGGACCATCGCGCGCTGCTCGCCAAGATCTCACGACCGACCCTGGTCATAGCGGGACGGCACGATCCAGCGACGACGCTCGAAGCCGGCGAGTTTCTCGCCCAGCACATTCCCGGCGCCAAGCTTGTCGTGCTCGAGACCG
>JBAUGC010000949.1:0-2163 GCA_049679485.1 Xanthobacteraceae bacterium | reverse complement strand
AGCCGACGGCGATCCGGCCAGCGCGCCGGCCGCTGCTGCGAGTGCAACCGAGGCAGCGAGAAACATGAAGCGCGACGGCTGCGACGCCGACGAAGCTGCGCCTGTACTATCCGTCGAATTTCCGGCGGTGCCCTTGACGGCTTCGTCTGCAGACGATGACGCGGCGTTGTCGGCGGCGAATTCGTCCGCCATCGACTCCCCGGCATCGAGCTTTGGCGACCAAACGACCGGCAATTGGCTGCCGGCGGATTTTCCGTCACTCGGTTTGCCGTCTTGGGCGTCGTTCATCGTCGGATCTCCGGGACTGCGGATGATCCGTCGGTAGACCGGTTCGGGTTAGCAATTCGTTAGCGAAGCCGCGTTCGACTCAGTCGATCAGGCCGTTTTCGAAAGCGAGGTCGCGGAGCGAAGCCTCCAGACGCGCGCCGAGGTGCTGGATTACCTCGGCAGCGGCGAGCGCCCCGAGCCGGCCGCAGGTTCGATCGTCGGCACCGCGCGCCAGTCCGGTGAGAAAGCCGGCCGCGAACAGATCGCCGGCGCCGGTGGTGTCGACGACTTTGTCGACCGGAAACGCGGACACCGCCTCGGTGCTGTCGGGCCCGACGACGACGCAGCCCTTTTCGCTGCGCGTCACCACAGCGGCCTCGACATCGCGGCGCAAAGCCGTCAGCGCCGTGTCGAAGTCGGACGTCTGATAGAGACTGTGCAGTTCTGCCTCATTGGCGAAAATGAGATCGACGGTGCGCGAGCGCATCAAATGCAGGAACTCATCGCGCCAGCGGTCGACACAGAACGCGTCCGACAAGGTGAGCGCTACCTGGCGCTCGGCCTGATGCGCAATCTCGGCTGCTTTGACGAACGCGTCCTTCGCGTTCTTGGGATCCCACAGATAGCCTTCAAGATAGATGATCGAAGCCGCGGCGATCATCTCGGCATCGATGTCGGACGGATGCAGATTCTGCGCGGCGCCGAGGAATGTATTCATGGTGCGCTCGCCGTCCGGCGTCACTAGTACGTAGCAACGCGCAGTCGGAGCGCCATCGGCGGCCGGCGGCGTGGTGAAGGCCACGCCCGCGGCGCGGATATCGTGGGTGAAAGCGCGGCCGAGACCGTCGTCCCTGACCTTGCCGATGAAAGCCGAACGCGCGCCGAAACCGGCCACGCCGACAATGGTATTCGCCGCTGAACCGCCGGACGACTCGATGGCGGGCCCCATCGCCTCGTAAATCGCCTCGGCGCGCGGAGCGTCGATCAGCGCCATGGTGCCTTTGTTCATGCCCTGCTTGAGCAGGAAATCTTCTTCGGTGCGGGCGATGACGTCAACGATCGCATTGCCGATGCCGAGTACGTCGTAACGAGCGGATGCCATACAACACTCTTTTGAAAAAAACCGATGCGAGGGAGCCGCACTATAGCGGCCAGCCCTTGCAGGGCAAGGCAAGGGCGTGTCAATGGACGCCGCGAGCGGCGCTATGGGCAATGGACGCCGCGAGCGGCGTCATGGCATGTGGCGTTCGTTTTGTTGGTGGGAAAGCGCCCATGGAGTCCAAGCCAATGGCGTTTCAGGAACGCGTGTTTTCCGGCGTGCAGCCGACGGGCAACCTGCACCTCGGCAACTATCTCGGCGCCATCAAGCGCTTCGTCGAGTTGCAGGACCGTTACGACTGCCTTTATTGCGTTGTCGACCTGCACGCCATCACCGTCTGGCAGGATCCGGCCGAGCTGCCGCACACCATCCGCGAGGTCACGGCCGCATTCATCGCCTGCGGCATCGATCCGGCGAAGCACATCGTGTTCAACCAGAGCCAGGTGGCCGAGCACGCCGAGCTCGCCTGGGTGTTCAATTGCGTCGCCCGGCTCGGCTGGCTCAACCGGATGACCCAGTTCAAGGAGAAGGCCGGCAAGGACCGCGAGAATGCTTCGATCGGGCTCTACGCCTATCCGGCGCTGATGGCGGCTGACATTCTGGTCTATCGCGCCACCCACGTGCCGGTCGGCGAGGATCAGAAGCAGCACCTCGAACTGTCCCGCGACATTGCGCAGAAGTTCAACAACGATTTCAGCAAGTCGATCAACAGCCACGGCTACGGCGACGCTTTCTTTCCGCTGCCGGAACCGCTGATCACCGGCGAGGCGACGCGCGTCATGTCGCTGCGCGATGGC
>JBAUGC010000948.1:0-3443 GCA_049679485.1 Xanthobacteraceae bacterium | reverse complement strand
GCTCAATTCCGTGCGGCGTTGGCGCGCGACGGTTTCGACGGCCTTTATTGCTATCCCGCTTTCGATCGGCCCGCGCTCGATGCCGGGGGCAATGCGCTGCTCGCGGAAATCGAGACGCTGATCGCGGGATTTTCTCCATTCTCCGAACAGCGCGAACAATTCTCGCTCGCGCTCTATGGTTCAAGCGAAACACTGAAGCTCGACGGCGAAGGCCGTGTTGTTCTCTCCGAAGCTCACAAGAGCCATGCCGGGATTACCGAGGCCGCTGTGTTTGTTGGTCTCGGCCACAAATTTCGCATCTGGGAGCCCGGCCAATTTCGGGCGGAACTGACCGAGGCCACCGACAAGGTACGCGCGTTCAAGCAGCAATTGGGGACCGGGACGGCGGGACAAAAACCGCCTGGAGCACGGGAATGATGACGGGCAGCGACAGCAACGCTGTCGCTGGCGGACTGGCTCGTCACGTTCCCGTGCTCGCTCGCCGCGCCGTCGAGTGGCTCGGCGTGCATGAAGGCGGCGTCTACGTCGACGCAACGTTCGGCGCCGGCGGCTATTCCCGCCTGATCCTGGCGACGCCAGGTGCGCGGGTGATCGGCGTCGACCGAGATCAAAACGCCGTCGCACAAGGCGCGACGCTCGTCAGCACGGCCGACGGCCGGCTGGAGCTGATTGAGGATCGCTTTTCCAATCTCGAAGCGGTCGTCGAAAGTTGCGGCGTCGCTTCCGTCGACGGCGTGGTGCTCGACCTTGGCGTCTCATCCATGCAGCTTGACGAGGCGTCCCGCGGCTTTTCTTTCCGGCTCGACGGACCGCTGGACATGCGCATGGGAGGCGGGGGACCGAGCGCGGCTGATGTCGTCGCCCGCGCCAGCGAACGGGATCTTGCCGCGATCATCCGTACGCTCGGTGAAGAGCATCACGCGCGCGCGGTTGCGCGCGCCATCGCCAAAGCGCGCAAAGCGCAGCCGATTGCGACGACGCGCGCGCTCGCGGACGTCGTCGCCCGCGTGGTGCACGCACACGAAGGCATGATCCATCCGGCTACGCGCACCTTCCAGGCGCTGCGGATTTTCATCAACGACGAGCTTCTGGAATTGGCGCGCGGGCTTGCCGGCGCCGAATGCATTCTCAAACCCGGTGGCCGCCTTGTTGTCGTCGCGTTTCACTCGCTCGAGGATCGGATCGTCAAGACCTTCCTCGCCGAGCGAAGCCGGCCGCCGGCGTCATCCCGTCATCGGCCAGAGCTCGTTTCCGCGCCGCCGACATTCCGCGCGCTGACCAAAAAGCCGGAGACAGCCGACGAAACCGAGATCGCCGCCAATCCGCGCGCCCGCTCGGCCAAACTCCGTGCGGCGGAACGTACCGATGCTGTCGCCCGTCCCGCGGTGATCGAAGCGCTGATCCCGCGCGTACCCTCGCTCAGCGACGTCATGCGGGGCCGAGCATGACGTTTCGCATCCTCAATCTCATTGTCATCTGCGCGCTGATATTTGCTGCGGCTTACGTCTACCGCATCAAATTCGAGTCGACCGTGCAAGCTGAGCGGCTTGCGAAAATTCGGAGCGAAGTGCGTCGTGCGCGCGACGCCATCGCGGAATTGCGCGCCGAGTGGACCCAGCTCGACAATCCGGCCCGCATCGAAGGGCTGGCAAAGCGCTATCTGCCGCTAAAGCCGATCACGCCGACGCAGTTCGACCCGCTCGATAAATTGCCGGAGCGTCCGCCGCAATTTTTCAAGCACGATAGTCCCGATCCGATCGGCGCCGCGATCGAGTCCCTGGAAGAGCCCGATACGACCGGGAGTCTGGCCGCTCCAGTTGCGCCGTCAGCCGGTCATGACAGCCCGGTCGACGATCCAGCCCCGACCGCGAATCCGGACCAGTGATGTGATGACCGCGATCGCGCAAAGCACAGGTGTCTGGCCGAAGGCGCGCTGGCGGCGCTTCATGCTCCGGCTCTTGTACGACAATAAGATCGATCGCGCCGCGAAGGCGCGGGCGCGGATCGGTTTGGCGATCCTGCTGTTCGCGGCCGTTTATTCGATCATTGCGCTGCGGCTGGTCATGTTCGCGGCTGCGTCCGACGGCCGCAACCCGCACCGCGCGGTGAGCGGCGACGCGATTGCGACCGCGCGGCCGGACATCCTCGATCGCAACGGCGAGATCCTCGCAACCGACGTGCGCGTGCCCTCGCTTTACGCCGAGCCGCGCCGTCTGATCGACGTCGATGAAGCCGTGGAGCTTTTGACCGCCGATCTGACCGACCTCGACGCCGCCGAATTGCGCGAACGGCTGTCCTCCAAGCGCGGCTTTGTCTGGCTTAAGCGCGACATCACGCCGGAGCAGCAGCACGAAATCTATCGCCAAGGGCTCCCGGGCATCGGCTTCTTAAACGAAAACAAGCGCGCCTACCCGAACGGTCCCGAGGTGTCGCATCTCATCGGCCACGTCAACATCGATAACCAGGGCATTGCCGGCATGGAAAAGTGGCTCGACGGCCACGGCCTTGCGGCGCTTCATATGGCCGGGCTCGCTACCGACCGGCTGCAAAATCCGGTGCAGCTTGCCGTCGATCTTCGCGTGCAGCATGCGTTGCGTGAGGAGCTCGTCGCCGCGCACACCAAGTTCAAGACGCTTGCTGCTGCGGGCCTGGTCCTGGATGTGCGTACCGGCGAAATCATCGCCATGGTTTCGGAGCCGGATTACGACCCCAACAATCCGCGCGAGGCGCTCGATCCGACACGCATCAATCGGCTGACCACCGGCGTCTTCGAGATGGGCTCGACCTTCAAGGCCTTTACCATCGCGATGGCGCTGGACTCGGGAAAGGTCACGCTCAAATCGTCATTCGATGCCCACGGGCCGATGCACGTCGGCAGGTTCCAGATCCACGATTTCGAGCCCGAGAACCGGATGCTGACCATCCCGGAGATTTTCACCTACTCGTCAAATATCGGAGCCGCCCGCACCGCGCTCGCGATGGGCGTCGATGCACACAAGGCGTTCCTGAAAAAGATGGGCCAGCTCGATCGGCTGCGTACGGAATTACCGGAAAGCGCGGAGCCGATCGTGCCCAGGCACTGGGGCGAGCTCAATACGATCACAATCGCCTTCGGTCATGGTCTTTCGGTGGCGCCGTTGCAGGCCTTGATGGGGGTGGGGGCGCTGATGAACGGCGGCTTGCTGATCCCGCCGACCTTCCTCAAGCGTACGGAAGAGGAAACCCGCGCACTCGGTAAGCGCGTGATCAAGCCCGAGACCAGCGAGATGATGCGCTATTTGATGTGCCTCAACGTCGAGAAAGGCACCGCCCGGAAGGCGGAAATACCGGGGTATTATATTGGCGGTAAAACCGGGACGGCGGACAAGGTGATCAACGGTGACTATTCAAAGTCGAGTGTGCTCACCGATTTCATGGCCGTGATTACGGCCGATAAGCCACGC
>JBAUGC010000947.1:0-1587 GCA_049679485.1 Xanthobacteraceae bacterium | reverse complement strand
GATCCAGAATACGACCTCGCGTCACGTCTGTATCACTTCCGTTATGACCTCAACTTCGGACATTCGTCGTTCAAGCATGAACGCTTTACCCGCCAAGCCATCGAGCAACGCCGGATGCTGCGGAACTTATTGCGGCAATCGCGGATGCTGGTTTCAGATCATCGAAGTAATCAGCGATCAACTGCACCGCAGGCGCCGACTGGCTCAAAGCCTAAAAGCATTTCGCAATGAGCGGCTGACCCTTCACTGATGTCCAATCCTATTGGTCGCGGCTTCTGCACGTCCGAGAAATTGGGTTCGTTTTGTAGACCCGTCCACGCTGCTCAAAGAATCTACGGGTTAAAGAACCGCGCAGGCATGGCGCCTAGCCTCCTTTCTTCTGCCGCTTTCGCAATCGCCGTTCTCGTCGATGAACTCGACGCCCCGGGGTCGCTCGGGGAAAGGCCCAAGCGGAATTTAACAAGCAATCGGCACTAAGGTTGTTCGGCCCATCGCTTTCGAGCTTTCGATGGGTGGCAAGTTGCTGAAGGCGCCATAGGTACCGAAACGACGACGCTTGCCTTATCCGGCGTCACGGGCACCGCGTCTAGTTGGTCTTTGAGGCTCGGTTGGACTGAAACCGCCACGCTCTGTTGGGATGCGGCCTGCTTGCCGTCCGGCTGCGTGGACCTCAGCGTCAACTTATAATCTCCCGGGGGAAGTTGGGAGGGTGTCATGACGAACTGTCCAGATTGATCTGCGACCACTCGATCTTGAAGCTCGCCGTTGCGCAACAATTCCAAAGTAGCGCCGGGCGCACTCGTACCAGCAATAACCGCGTCACCGGATCGCCCAATGACTGCAACATCGAAGACCGGCTTGGTCCCTTCGCCTCTTGCAGGCAAAGGGGGCAAAGCCGCAGGTGCGGGTGTCGTCGTGGGCGCGGCCGAAGCATCTCCCACGATCGATGCATGTGCCACGACCGCCGGCGCCGCGGCCGCGGCTTTGGTCTCGATCGGCTGCTCGCGCCACATGTGTGGAATGCCGAAAAACACTGTTGCAAAACCCGCTGCAACAAACGCCAGCGACGGAAAGGCTATTCGGCCTATCGATGTGACAGTCATGGATACGCAACCGTTGGCCAAATTGTTGGTTTGTCAGTGCCCTTTAGGCGATCTCGCCTCGTTTCGTTCCGGTCTCATTATAGCTCGTTTCGCACCGTCGGGAATATTAATTGCGCTCGGTCTGGAAGTTGCGAGGCGCGAATATCCACCAAATCAGCAGGCAGCATTGCGGTAATTCACCGCGTTTACTGAAGCTTTTACTCGCGAGAAATTGGGTTCGTTTTGTAGACCGCGTCCACACCGATCAAAAATCTACGGCAAAGCAGCCTCAGATCGAAGGCACCTAGCCTCCCTTCCGCTGCCGCTTTCGCAATCGGACACCAGGACCGCCGCCGTTCTCGTCGATGAACTCGATGCCGCCTGCCTCGAGCGCCGCACGTATCTTGCCTTCGGTTTCGCTACGGCCGCCCAACGGCCCGTCCTGTGCCTCTACCCAACGCTGTGGCCAAAAGGCACAAGCCGCAACAAACTCGCAGTGTGGAGA
>JBAUGC010000946.1:0-5854 GCA_049679485.1 Xanthobacteraceae bacterium | reverse complement strand
CCAAGGATGTGTTCGTCCCTGAACATCGCATCATGTCAGTGCCCCAGGCCATCGAGGGCAAGTACCCCACCGAGATGCGCGACGAGGCGTTTTATCGGTCGCCCTTCGTCGCGATCCTCGCCATCATCCTGGTCGGACCGATCCTTGGCTTGGGCCGCGCCGCGCTGGAATTCGTGCGGCAGAAAGCGTCGTCGCGGACGATCGCCTACACCTTCTTTGAGAAGCAATCCGCCTCGGTCGCATTTCAATTGCAGCTCGCCGATGTCGCGTTGATGATCGATACGGCGCACTTCCACGCTTATCGGGCTGCCGACGACGTCGATGATGCGGCGGCGCGCGGCGTCTATCCGGACATGCTCACGCGCGCGCGGGTGCGCGCCGACACCGGCTATGTCGTTGAAAAGATCACGCAGGCGATCGACAAGCTCCTGTTCGCGCACGGCTCCGCCGGATTCGCCGAGGCGAGCCCGCTGCAGCGGATATGGCGCGACGCGGCGGTGGCGTCGCGGCACGCCGTGGTCTTGCCGCCGATCGGATATGAGCTCTACGGCAAAGCGCTGCTCGGCGTCGAAAACAACGTTACGCCGCTGATCTGACGGACGGGCGGACTTTCAAAAATCGATCTTGCGCTTGCCGAAGAAGGCATCGATGCCGGCGCGCGCGTCTTCGGATGTCATGCTGACCGCTTGTGCTACGCTCTCGGTCCAAAGTCCGTCCGCAGCCGACATGTCTTCGATGCGCGGGATGGCCTGGACGATCAGATAGTTCGGAATGCGTGCGTTCTTGGCGATGTTCTCGGCAAGCTCGATGGCCTTCTCCATCGTTTTGCCGGGCTCGACCAAATAATGCGACAAGCCGAGCCGTTCGCCGGCCGCGGCATCGAGCGTGCGGCCGGTCAACATCATTTCCACCATGCGGCCCGAGCCGATGATGCGGGCGACGCGCACGCTGGCGCCGCCTCCCACATAGAAGCCGCGGCGGCCTTCCGGCAATTGGTAAAAGGTCGTCGAATCGGCCACGCGGACATGCGTGGCGGTAGCAACCTCGAGCCCGCCGCCGATCACCGCGCCCTGCATCGCCGTCACCACCGGCCGTCCGCCAAACTGGATGGCTTCGAGCGTCGCATGCGCAAAGCGCGACATGAATATGCTCTCGAACGCCTCGCGATGGCGATGTTCGGACAGATCGAGACCGGCACAAAAATGTTTGCCCGCGCCGGCAAGCACGACACAGCGCACGTCCGGTTCGAAATTCTCGAACGTCTTTTTTAGCTCGCCCCACAAAGCTTCGCTCAACGCGTTGCGCTTATCGGGGCGGTTGAGGGTCACGATAGCTATGGCGCCCCGGTGCTCGGTCAGCAAAATCGGCTCAGTCTCACTCATTTTCGTCCTGTTGTTTGAACGGCGATCGTTTCGAGGTCGGTGTCGGACTTCGGCTTTCGTGACGCCTGTTCCCGAAGAACGCGCCGCAGCACCTTGTTGCTTGAGGTACGGGGCAGTTCGTTGACAAAATGATAAACCCGCGGCCGCTGGTAAGGCGAGAGATCGCTGGTGCGGACATAAAGCTCCATGGATTCGGCGTCGAGTTTCGGATCAAGGCGGACCACGAAAGCCTGTACCTCCTCGCCCCATTCCGGATGCGGCACGCCGATCACGGCGCATTCGGCGACTCCGGGATGAGCCAATAAGGTATCCTCGACGCGAGCCGGCATGATGTTGATGCCGCCGGAGATGATCATATCGTCGCGGCGTCCTTCGAGATACAGATAACCCTCGGCGTCGAGGCGGCCGAGATCGCGCGAGCGCCACCATCGCCGCGCGCCGTCGATGATGAAAGAGTTGGCGGTGGCTTCGGGGTCGCGCCAGATGTGGGCGGCGAGGGACGGACTGCTGACCAGGACTTCGCCGATTTCGCCCGGCACCACTTCTTCGTCCGGTCTGCTGCCGGGCGCGACGATCCGGACGTCGCCATTGACCAGCGGTCGTCCGACGCTGATGAGGCGGTCACCGACCATCTCCACGGCGGTGATGCTGGTCGCGGCGGCGCCGATCTCGGTTGAGCCGTAGACCTGTACGATGTTGGGGCTGATCTGTTCGCGCAGGCGCTTTAGTGTGGTTGCGTCCATCGGCTCGGCAGCAAAACCAATCAGGCGAACGGATCGGAAGTTCGCGCTCGCGTCCTCGGCATTGAGAATCCGGCGCCACAGCGTCGGCGTGAGGAAGACGTGCGTGGCGCGCTCGGCGCTCACCTTGCGTGGCAGTTCGTCCAGATCGAAATGCTCCATGAAAATCGTGCAGGCGCCGGCATTCAGGAACGGAAACCAGCCGTTGTAGCAGCCGATGAACGCCGTGCTGAGCGGCACCAGCGAGCGGTCGCGCGGCAGCAGGCCCTGATACATATAAAGGTTGGTGCGCGCGTTCTCGACGAATCCGCGATGGGTGTGCACAACGCCTTTGGCGACCGAGGTCGTGCCGGAGGACAGCACAATGACGGCAGGATCGTCCTCGGCCGGTAACACCGGGCGTGCGTGCGGCGGCGTGGCGGGGAGAACGGCCGGTATCGAAGCAATAGGCCGGACAGCGCCGCTCTGTTTTGGCGGCAACGCCGAGCGCGCTTCGACCAGAGCTCGCAGCTCCGGAAAGTTCGCAACAATGCCGCCCGCCAAAGCTTCCATCGAGGCGTCATAGACCAGCAGGGTAGGTCCCATTTTGCGGCAGATAGCGGCCAGCGTCGGCGCGGATTCGCGCGTGTGCAGCGCCATCGGCAACGCGCCCATGCGGATCGCGCCGAGCCAGGCGACCAGATAGATCGAGCTTGGGACGCAGAGCAGCGCCAACGGTTTTCCGGGCTCAGCGCCGAGCGCCACAAACACAGCGGCTGCTCGCAACGAGAGATCGTCAAGCTCGGCATACGAGAGCCGCGTTGCCGAATCCACAACGGCCTCGCCGCCGGCGAACCAGCGCGCGTTGCGCGCAAACGCATTGGGAATCGTCAGCGGGAGGCCGACGCTCATGGGAACGCGTCCGACATTCTTATTGCACTTTAAGGCCCATCTGGCCGGCGATCAGATTGCGCTGTAGCTCCGAAGTGCCGGCGGCGATGGTCGCGGCGCGCGCATCGCGATAATGCCGCTGCATGTCGAACTCCATGTTGTAGCCGAAGCCGCCCATCACCTGCATGCCGACGTTGGATGCTTTCACGTAGGCTTCGGCGGCAAGAAGCTTCGCCATGGTGATTTCCTTGAGCGCATTTTCGTTGCGGCTTACCCGCCAGGCGGCCTTCTGCGTTACCGCCCAGGCGGCTTCGATCTCGGCCTCCATATTGGCGAGCATGTGTGCGATCGCCTGGAAGCTACCGATCGGCCGGCCGAACTGGTGCCGCTCCTTGGCGTAACTCACGGCGAGATCGAGCGCGCCGCGGGCGCTACCGCAATCACAGGCGGCAGCGACGACACGCTCGGCTTGCAAGCCGGAAAGTATGCAATCCCAGCCCTTGTTCTCGCCGCCGATCAACCGGTCGGGCGGGATGCGTGTGTCGTCGAAATTCAGCTCAAAGGTGCCGACCGAGCGGCGGCCGAGCATGTCAAGCCTGCGGATTTCCAGACCGGGCGTGTTGTTGTCGACGAGGAAGAGTGACATGCCTTGTCGATAATGCGCTTTGGGGTCGGTTTTTACGTAGACGTTGATGACATTGTCCTTGGCGCCCGCGCCAGTCGCCCAGATCTTCTGGCCGGTAATCACGTATTCATTGCCGTCGCGCCGCGCCTGTGTGCGCATCGCGCCGACATCGGATCCGGCGTCCGGCTCCGACATGGAAATCGACATGCGGATTTCACCGGCAATCAATTTCGGCAGCCAGTAGCGCTTCTGTTCTTCGGAGCCTTTACGGGCGACGTTCAGCGCGCAAAAGATGCTGCCGCCGAAAGCCATCGCCACGTCCGCGCTGTAGCGGCCGATCTCTTCGGCGACGATGGCAAGATCGAGGACGCTGCCGCCGAGGCCGCCATATTCCTCGGCGAAGGGCAGGCCGAAGACACCGGCCTCCACCCATGCGTCATATACTTCGTATGGATAAAGCCGCTCTCGGTCGAGCCGCCGCAGATAGTCGGGCGTGGCCACCCGCTGCATGAGCTTTCGCACACTCTCCAAAAGTTGCTTTTGCTCCGACGAATACTCGAAATCCATGCACCCTCCCGCGGCAGGCTTTCCGTAGCGTGCTGCTGCGCTATACGATGGGCTATACGACGCTTGGGCCCGGCTTGCCTAGAACGTACCGGCGCCAAAGGGAGGACATCTGCGTGACCACGATGCTTGCCGCCCGGCTCCACAAAGTGGGCGAGCCGATGAAACTCGAACGCTTACCGGTGCCGGAGCCGCGGCCGACGGACGTGCTCATTGCAGTGAAAGCCTGCGGTGTGGTGCCGAATCTGATCAATGTGCTTTCCCACTGGCAGAGCTGGTTTCCGGAATTGCCGCTGCCGAAGCTACCGGCGATCTTCGGTCTCGACGTCGCCGGGGTGATCGCGGGGGTAGGCGATCAAGTGCAGAATTTCCGCAAAGGCGACCGCGTCTACGTCAATCCTGGTCTGTTTTGCGGTTCCTGTCCGGCGTGTCGCGCCGACGATACGATGAATTGCACCAACTACACCTTCAGCGGCTATTTTGGGTTTGGACCGGATTCACAGAAGCAATTCGATGCCTATCCTTACGGCGGCATGTGCGAATTCATGACCGCGCCGCAACACAATCTGGTGCCAATTCCGGACAGGATGTCATTCGAAGAGGCGGCCCGCTTCGGCTACATCGGTACCGCCTATGCCGCGCTCCGCAAGGCACAGGCGGGACCCGGCAGGACGATCTTCATCAACGGCCTCACGGGCACGCTTGGACTGGGCGCGACGCTGACCGCGCTCGGGCGGGGCGTCACCCGGATTCTCGGTACCGCCCGCGACCGCAAACGTCTTGCGCGGGTCAAAGCGCTTGCCCCGGACCGCATCGAGGTGTTGGCGCAAGACGAAGGCAGGTCCATCGCCGAGTGGGCGCGCTTATTTACCGGCGGGCATGGCGTCGATGCGACCATCGACTGTCTTGGCCCCGGCACTTCGGGCACGTTGTTGATGGATGCGATTTACGCGCTCCGCCGCGGCGGCAAAGCGATCAATATCGGCGGCGTCGGCGAGAAGACCGTTATGGACGTGCACTGGATGATGGACAACCAGATCGAGTTCATCGGCAGTAACTGGTTCACAATCGAGGACGGCGAGGCGCTTGCTGCCATGGCAGCGGCAGGGACGCTCGATTTGTCGGTGTTCGAGCATGTCCGCGTACCGCTTTCTGAGGTCAATCGCGCGCTCGATGGCTCGCAATTCCGCGACGGCGGCTTCACCAATGTGGTGATCGTGCCCTGAGGAGGAAAAGTAATGGCCGAGTCGCATCGCCTCATTGTTACCGGCGCTAACGAGTCCGGCAGGTCTGTTGTCGTGGAGGAAACACACATCACGACGACCGGTCCCGGCAATTGCGATTTCTGGCAGACCAAACCGGGTCAGTCGCTGCACGATGTTTCATTCGGCCGTTCGCCGATGAAATTCTTTCCGGCGCCGGGCGGCACCATGTTTCGCCTGTTCTCGATCCCGCCGGCCGATCCAAAGATGACGCCAGCCGACGTCGCCAAGCTGCAGGACTGGTTCTTCAACGAAGTCGGTGATCCGGGTGGGCGGGGCGATACTAGCCGTCATCCGTTGATGCACAAGACGCCGACAATCGATTACATCGTGCTCCTGTCCGGTGAAATCTCTCTCGTCCTCGATGAGGGCGAGCCGATCAAGCTCAAGCCCTTCGACGCCGTCGTGCAG
>JBAUGC010000945.1:0-6294 GCA_049679485.1 Xanthobacteraceae bacterium | reverse complement strand
GAGACGGCGCGGTTATGGTCATCGCGGCGGCAAAGTCAAAGGCCTTGCATTTGTGCCGGTGTATCAGGACGTTCTGCGCCGTGCGTTTTTCTGAAAAGGGAGTGCACCGCGCTTGATTCTTTGGCGGCGATTAAAAATTCGCGTCTGCGTAGGGCGGATTAGCGAAGCGTAATCCGCCATCCAGCGGTTATGCAAACGGCGTTGCGCTGCTAGGTTTGCAGCATGCCCAATTATCGCCGCGCCTTTGTTCCGGGCGGATGCTGGTTCTTTACAGTCAATCTGCTCGAACGGAGCCAGACATTGCTGGTCGATCACGTCGACGAGCTGCGCGGCGCGTTTGACAGAACAAAGGTGAAATATCCATTCGAGATCGACGCAGTTGTGATTCTGCCGGATCACCTGCATGCAATCTGGAGCTTGCCGTCCGATGATGCCGACTTTTCGACCCGCTGGCGGCTGATACGGACGCAATTCGCGAAGGCGTTGCCAAAGCGGGAGCGGCGGTCGGCCGTCCGCCAGAAGCGAAACGAACGCGGCATCTGGCAGCGGCGCTTTTGGGAGCACCTCATTCGCGACGACAACGATTATGCGCGGCATGTCGAATATTTTTACTTCAATCCGGTCAAACACGGGCTCGCTGGGCGCGTCAGGGATTGGCCGCATTCGTCGTTCCACCGCGACGTGCGGCGCGGGTTATTTCCGCTCGATTGGGCGGGCGATATGGATGCAAGCGGCAAATTTGGCGAAGCATTGTAGGGCGGGTTAGCCGAAGGCGTAACCCGCCGCGGAGTCACGAGGATTTCGATTTGATGCGGCGCGTGCTGATGACCGTCGCCTAGGTTCTTTCAGTGATTCGTTGTCGGCCGCCTGCGCAATTTCGAGGCGCGCCTTCCGTGTCCCCACAATTCACAGCAACAGCGGCAGGCCGTTTCGGCTAGTGTCGTTGACTCTAGTTGCATCGGTTTTATGGGGCCAATTCACATTGCCCAAATTTCGACACCCCATGGATGGTAGATTCAATTCGTCCAGGGTGCAGTTTTCCTCCGGTTATCCAGTGGCGTCGGCGTTTCAACAACTACTGGAACCTGACATGGCCGCCTCTTGGCAGGAAATCAGCCGCCTTAGAAAAGACCCCACCGCATTCCGCGCGCTTGCAGAACGACTGCTAAATCTCGGCGTCGAACTGACAGATTGGGAGCTGACTTTCCTACAGTCGGTCCGCGAGGGACCCGACTACTACATGTCACGTCAAACAGAAGTACTTTTGCAGCTTCGCGACCAAAAACTTTCCGCTGCGGAAGCAAGGAAGGCTAAGAAACTTCACGACGAAAAGGAATACAGCACACGACAATCAGAAAAGCTTTTGCAGATTCGCAACGACTACGAAATTATCACCACGTTTCAAGGGTTCAGCATCGGCTCTCTGCTTAAAGGGTGTTACGAAGCCCGTCTCGACTTGTCGGAGAGTCAGGAGGCGCGGATTGTAAGGCTATGTGGCCAAAGTCAAACGTCGGTGAGGCGGAAAGACATTGGCTTCCTGATGCACTGCGCACGTCAGTTGTGCGTTATCGAAGAGGAATTTGCAGACTGACCCCAGTGTACGAAATTCGTGATCGCGAGGGTCAAGGAAGCCGTTATCGCCGTCACCGGCTCCTGAACGGGAGTTTGGCTGCGTCCGATGGCCCGATGGCCTATAGTTGCGAAGCCGTCCGCAGGGTCTTGCAATGTACAGCGCCACGATCGGAGCACGTCGCTATGGCTTTGCCGATCTCAAAACCCTGCTCGCCAAGGCCTCGCCGTTACGCAGCGGTGACCAGCTCGCGGGCGTAGCGGCGGCGACGGGCGAGGAGCGCGTCGCGGCGCAATATGCGCTCGCCGACTTGCCGCTTGCCGCGTTCCTCAACGAAACAGTTGTTCCGTATGAGACCGATGAAGTCACGCGGCTCATCGTCGACACCCACGACCGCGCAGCGTTTGCGCCGGTTTCACATCTGACGGTCGGCGGTTTTCGCGATTGGCTGTTGTCGGATGAGACGACGACGGCGGTGCTGGCCGCGCTGGCGCCCGGCATTACGCCGGAAATGGCCGCCGCTGTGAGCAAGATCAGCCGGCTGCAGGACCTGATCGTGGTGGCGGCAAAATGCAGCGTGGTGACGGCGTTTCGCAACACGCTGGGTCTGCCGGGGCGCCTGTCGGTGCGGCTGCAGCCGAACCATCCAACAGACGACGCGCGCGGGATCGCTGCCAGCATCTTCGACGGGCTTCTGCTCGGCGCCGGCGACGCCGTGATCGGCATCAATCCCGCGACCGACAGTCCGGGCAGCGCGCACGCGCTGCTCGCCATGCTCGATGAATTCCGCGCCAAGCTCGATATACCGACGCAAAGCTGCGTTCTGGCGCATGTGACGACCACGCTCGATCTGATCGGCAAAGGGGCGCCGGTTGATCTGGTGTTTCAATCAATCGCCGGGACCGAAGCGGCCAATAAGAGCTTCGGCATCAGCCTCGCTCTGCTTGTCGAGGCGCGAGACGCTGCGTTGTCGCTTCGGCGCGGCACTGTCGGCGACAACGTAATGTATTTCGAAACCGGGCAGGGCAGCGCGCTCTCCGCCAACGCCCATCATGGCGTTGATCAGCAGACGCTGGAGGCGCGTGCCTATGCGGTGGCCCGGGCATTCAAGCCGCTCCTGGTCAACAGTGTCGTCGGCTTCATCGGCCCCGAATATCTGTTCAACGGCAAACAGATCATGCGCGCCGGCCTGGAGGATCACTTCTGCGCCAAGCTCATGGGCGTGCCGATGGGCGTCGATGTTTGTTATACCAACCACGCGGACGCCGACCTGGACGATATGGATGCGCTTCTAGCGCTCTTGGTCACGGCGGGAGTCAATTTCGTCATGGGCGTGCCTGGCGCCGACGACATCATGCTCGGCTATCAGAGCACGTCTTTCCACGATGCGCTCGCCATGCGCGACCTTTTTGGCCGCCGGCCGGCGCCGGAATTCGAAGCCTGGCTTGCGCGGCAGGGCCTGATCGATGGCGCCGATCGTATCCGTCCGCGCAGCCTGCCGGGCCGCTTCCGCGCGTTACTTGCGCAACATCCCGAGACACCGCCACCGGATTTCGCCGAAGCTCATGGAGACTGAGGACGAGTTCTGGACCGGCTTGCGCCAGATGACGGCGGCGCGCATTGGGCTCAAGCGCGCCGGCGCGTCGCTGGCAACTGGGCCACTCCTCGACTTCAAGCTTGCGCACGCCCGCGCACGCGATGCCGTCGCGGAGCCGCTCGATGAAGCACGGCTTGCAGCCGAACTAGCCGGGCTCGACTGCCCGGTCATTTCAGTCGCAAGCGCCGCGGCGGACCGGCAGACTTATCTGCTCCGCCCCGATCTCGGCCGTCGCTTCGCGGCGAACGCTGATGCGGCATTGGCGGCGCACAAAGGTGATTACGACGTCGTGTTCGTAGTCGCGGACGGATTATCGTCACGCGCCGTCGCATTGCACGCCGGGCCGGTTTCATCCCTGACGATGCCGGCGCTGCGCGCCGAAGGCTGGCGGATCGGTCCGGTGGTCATCGTCCGCTACGGCCGCGTCGCGATTGGCGATGCGATTGCAACGGCGCTCGGCGCCGAAAGCGTCGCGGTGCTCATCGGCGAGCGTCCGGGTCTTACTGCGCCTCACAGCATGGGCGCGTACCTGACCTTTAAGCCGCGTGCGGATACCAGCGATGCGGAGCGCAACTGCATCTCGAACATTCGGCCAGACGGCGTCGACTACACAGCCGCCGGCTCCAAGCTCGCCCACCTGCTGCGCGCCATGCGAACGCGCCGCCTTTCGGGCGTGCAACTAAAGGATGACTCGGATCGTCTCCTTGCTTTAGATCATTGACTTTGCAGTGTAATTGTCGCCGAATGGTATACGAATACATCACCGAAACCAGCAGCGTCAAAGCTCTGGTCGCCAGGACTTGTAGTCGCCAAGACTTGTATTCGCCAAGACTTGTGCGCCCGTCTAAAATGGCGCGGGAGCATGCGCTGACCCGTAAATAGTTGACCCGTTAATAACCGCGGAAGAACCATGTCCACGTCCCTGATGACGACGCGACGTTTCGCGCCCCTGTTCTGGTGCCAGTTCTTCTCGGCGTTCGGCGACAACTTTCTCAAGACCGCGCTGGTCTTCCTTATTCTGTTCCAGATCGGTGGCGCCGACGCCGGAGCGCTGATCACGCTTGCCGGCGCCACGCTGATCTTTCCGTTCTTTCTGCTTTCGGGCCTCGGCGGCGAACTCGCCGACCGTTACGACAAAGCGCTCGTGGCGCAGCGCCTGAAGCTGTTCGAGATCGCCGTCGCCGTCTTAGCGGTGGTGGGCTTCGCCATCCACTCCATCGTCCTGTTGTTTATCGCGGTGGGATTGTACGGAACGATCGCTTCGCTGTTCGGGCCGATCAAATACGGCATCCTGCCCGACCATCTCAAGCGCTCCGAACTGCCATCCGGCAATGCTCTCGTCGAGGGCGGGACCTTTCTTGCCATTCTCATAGGCACTATCGTCGCCGGCATCGCGGCGAAGGACGGCGGCGACCCCATCCACTTTGCATGGCTGATGATTGTGTCGTCGGTGGCCTGCTGGATCGCCAGCCGGTTTATTCCGCCGACCGGCCAAGGCGCGCCGAACCTGGTCGTCAGGCGCAACATTTTCGCCTCTACCGGCGCGCTCATAAGATATATCCGCGCCGAACCGCGGCTGTGGTGGGGCGCAATGGTGACGAGCTGGTTCTGGCTCGTCGGTGCGCTGGTGCTGTCGCTGCTGCCGCCGCTCGTGACCTTCAACATTGGTGGTAGCGAGAGCGTCGTCACCGTCTTCCTGACGATCTTCTCGGTCGCGGTGGCAATCGGCTCGGGTCTCGCCGCCTGGCTGGCCCACGGGCGCATTGTTCTGCTGCCGACGCTTGTCGCCGGCGTTCTGCTCGGCCTGTTCTCGCTCGATCTGGCGTGGACCACATCCGCAATCGTGGCGGCAACAAGCCCGCTCGGCATTAGCGCGTTCTTTGCGTCGCCGCACAGCATCCACGTCGCGATCGACCTCGCCGGGCTAGCGGTTTCGGGCGGCCTCTTCATCGTGCCGACCTTCAGCGCGGTGCAGGCCTGGGCCGACGCTGATCAGCGCGCCCGCGTGGTTGCGGCCGTCAACGTCCTCAATGCCGTCTTCATGGTGGCCGGCGCCATTATCCTTGCCGTGCTGCAGAAGCTTGGTCTCTCGACGCCGCTCCTGTTCGCGCTGATCGGCGTTGCCAACCTCGTGGTCGCCGTCATCATCGCCCGCACGCTGCCGACCAGCTGGCTGAACGATCTTCTCTCCATCGTCTTCCGCACTTTCTATCGGCTCGAGGTCACCGGCCTGGAAAACGTCGCCAAGGCCGGCGACAACGCCATCATCGCCATGAACCACGTCAGCTTCCTCGACCCGCCGGTGGCGATGGCGCTGCTGCCGAAGCGCCCGGTCTTTGCGGTCGATGTCGGCATCTCGAAGCAATGGTGGATTCAGCCGTTCCTGCCGTTCGTGCGCACCATGGCGCTCGATCCGCTCAAGCCGATGGCATTGCGCACCATCATCAACGCGGTGCGCGAAGGCAATATGTTGGTGATCTTTCCGGAAGGCCGCATCACCATCACCGGCAGCCTGATGAAAATCTACGACGGCGCCGCCATGATCGCCGACAAATCGGACGCCATGGTGGTTCCGGTGTGCATCGACGGACCGGAAAAGACGATGTTCAGCCGCTTGAGGAACACGCAGGTGCGCCGCCGGCTGTTCCCGAAGATCAAGGTGACAATCCTCGAACCGGTGAAGCTCAACGTCGATCCGGAGCTCAAAGGTAAAAAGCGCCGGCTGGCCGCCGGAGCCGCGCTCTACGACATCATGTCGAATTTGATGTTCGTCACTACCCCAACCGACCGCACCGTCGTCGAGGCGGTCATCGAGGCGGCCAAAGAGCATGGCAGCAAATGGCCCGCGATCGAGGACCCGACCAGCGGGTCTCTGACCTACAAGCGGCTGTTGCAGGCGACGCGGATCCTCGGCGACAAACTGATGCAGTTTGCCCCGGAAGGGCGCGCGGTCGGCGTCATGCTGCCGACCTCGAACGGTGCCGCTGTCACCTCGCTCGCGCTGATGTCGGGCGGCCGTGTTCCGGCAATGATCAACTTCACCTCGGGAGCCGCCAACATCCTCGGCGCCTGCCGTGCCGCGCAAATCGACACCATCCTCACCGCGCACGCCTTCGTGGAGAAAGCG
>JBAUGC010000944.1:0-5364 GCA_049679485.1 Xanthobacteraceae bacterium | reverse complement strand
GCGCAAGGGTAACCGCCGGCGCCCATGCGATCATCATTCTCGATCAGGCCGGCTGGCATGGCGCCAAAGACCTCAAGATTCCCAGAAACCTATCGCTCCTGCCGCTGCCGCCGCGTGCGCCAGAGCTCAATTCGCAAGAAAATATCTGGCAGTTCATGAGACAGAACTGGCTGTCGAACCGAATCTTCAAATCCTTCGACGACATCGTCGATCACTGCTGCTACGCTTGGAACACCCTCATCGATCAGCCTTGGAAAATCATGTCCATCGCACGCCGCGACTGGGCCGTCGTCGGTCAGTCAATTTGAGGATTGGTATAAGCTACCGCGGCGGCCCGGCTTGATCAGGCATCGCCATTTTTTCCGATCGCGGCGGGTCGTCCTGCTATAGTTCAGCCGTTCTGATTCGTGCGCACCGCCGGTTCGCGGGATGAGTGGTTTTAACGCGACTCTTGCTACCCCAGGCCGGCTGAACGATGCACGGCGATATCTACGTCACGCTCAAAACCGAGAACGGCTGGACGGTTCTACCGTCATCGCTCAAGCGATCCGACGGCGCGCCGCGCTTTAATCTGAGCTTCCCGGCGTTTTACGTCGACGACATAGGCGCGAGATATCTGGTCGCCCGCGAAACCAGTAACGGCTACGAGGTTCCTACCCGCAACCTCATCGAACGCCTGTTGCAGCGCGGCGACCTGCTCGTCGATGTCGGCGCCCATTGGGGCTTTTTCACACTTCAAGCCGCCACGCACCCCGCCGGCGAGATTGCAGCCGTTGCGTTCGAGCCTGAGCTGATGAATGCCATGATCCTGACGGAGAACATCGTGAAGAATAGTATATCGAAAGCCGTTACCGTCGTCTGCGCGGCCTGTGGCCATCAATATGAAGTGGCGCCGCTGGCGACCAACAGCACGATGGGTCACAGCATTCGCGGCATCGGGCTGCCTGAAGCTTCACGCGGACCGCCGAAATGGGTTGCGGTCGTCCCCCTCGATGCCGCCCTGGCGAACCTGCCGCAGCACGCAGGGCGGCGGATCGTCCTCAAGATCGACGCCGAGGGCTTCGAGCCCAATGTCGTTGCCGGCGCCGCAGCGCTGCTGGGCGGCGGCCGCGTTGCCGCGATCATCTGGGAATGCGCCCACGCCGCTTCCAGCGAGCAGGGTCGGCGCACCATGACGGCGATGACCACCTTTCTCGGCGGTTACGGCTTCCGGCACTTTCGGCCTTTGGACCACGAAGTAGAGGGGCCGCTGATCACATTCGATGCGGGACAGCCCGGCTATGCCGGGAATGTGTTTTCCTTCGCGCCGCAGCTCGCTGCGGCATTACAGGTGTGAGCGCGGCCAGCGGTGCTCACTTTTTCCCCAGCACCGTAATATCCGCGACATCCTGGTACGCGGGATGCTTCCAGCCGTCTTCGTCATAGTCGGCCATGCATTGCTCGGCGAGCCCGACCATCCCTTTGAGCGCGCCGTTGCCCTGTGCCTGCTGTAGCTGAAAGACGCGGATCAGCTCGTGACAGCCGGAGTAATTCATCTCATAGAGCTCGTGGCGGGCGCCGAACCTCGGTGCCGATGGCGTCCCATAAAAGCTTCATCGTCTTGATCCGCTCCCATTGCTCATCGCTCAGCCAAAAAAGGTTCCTGCGCACGATCCCAATCCCCTTCCAAAAACGAATCAGGATCGTATTGTCAGAGCGGAAAAATTAATGAGTTCTGACCCTAGACTCTTCCGTAACGGGCCTGACGGCCACGCGGCGGGGCAAAACCCCGCCGCTTTTTTCTGAGCGAACTGTTAACCTGACATCTTCAACGGTCAATCGCCAGGCGAGAATTCGAACATGGCCCTGAAGATCGAACTCAAGCCCGGCGAGCGCGTCATTATCGGCGAGTGCGTCGTCACCAACCAGAGCCAGCGCACGCGCCTGTTGATTGAAGGAGCGGTTCCGATCCTGCGCGAAAAGGATATCGTCACGCAGAGCGGCGCCAACACCGCGGCAAAACGGATCTATTTCGCAGTGCAGCTCATGTACACGTCGAAACAGCCGCAGAACCATTATGAATTCTATCTTGGGCTGGTGCGCCGGATCCTGAAGGCCGCACCCAGTACGCGGCCCTTTATCGAACGAATTAACAATCAAATTTTAACAGGTGAATTCTACAAAGCATTAAAAGAAGCGCGCAAATTAATCGCCTGCGAAAAGGAACTCCTCGACTATGCATCACGCCACCAAAGCCTACGCGGCAACCGCCAGGGAGATAGCGAGCCCGCGTGAACTGGAGGCAAGCCTGCTGTTGCAGGCTGCGGCGAAATTGCAGGCGGTCCGCGATTCCTGGCAGGATAAGCCGGTCGGCCTCGAGGAGGCGGTGCTGTTCAACCGGAGGCTCTGGACGGTATTCCTCAGCTCCCTGAGCAGTGACGACGAGAGACTGCCGGCAGGGATCCGGAAGAACTTGCTCCGCCTCGGCGTGTACATAATGGGCGAGACATTTTCGCTGATGACCGCGCCAAAGCCCCGCCATCTCGAATCGATCATCAAGATCAATCGCGGCATTGCGGCAGGCTTGCGCGGCAAATCGTAACGGTATAGGGCAGCAGACAGACACTTTGTGCGGATAGCAGTGAGGGAAACCCTGCTGCGAAAGCAGTCCAAATGCCTGACGCGGTGAACTTGATATCAGGCGACGCCTTGAAGGCGGCCACCGTCAAATTCCTGAGCGAAACAAAAGCCAAAGTTCAACAAGAACAAAAAGGCCTGCTCAGTATCTTCGACAGCTGGTTCACGCGGGTCATCAAAGCCCTCATACCTTTAGACAGCGGTCTGCCGTGGGAAGACAGCGTGCGCGAGTTCGCGTCGCGCTCGCCGGCGCAGGGCCAGAGCTTGCCATGGGACCTGCACCGCCTGCGGCTATTTCTCGATCGCCGGCAGCAGGGCCGCTTCGTCGAGTTTTCCGAGCGCGAGCAGTCGGCGGTTCACTATCACCCCCGGTATGGCACCGAGTTCGGCATCGATGTCATGCTGACCTGGCAGGGCGCACCCACCCTCATGCGCTGGCGGGGCACGCCGCTGCTCAAGACCGTGTTCGATTTCGCCATCTACCCGGCGCTGATTGCGGAGCTGCGCCCGCGAACTGTATTTGAAATCGGTTCAGGCTTGGGCGGCAGCGCCGTGTGGTTCGCCGACAACATGGCGCTCTGCGGGGTCGAAGGCCGCGTCCACTCGGTGGATCTGGTGAAGGCCGAATTGCAGCACCCGAATGTCAGTTTTCATCAGGGCGATTGCTCCGACCCCGAGCAGCTGTTTGATCCCGAGCTGTTACGCTCAGAACCACACCCGTGGCTCGTGGTTGAAGATGCACACCACAATGTAACCGCGGTCGTCGAGCAGATGCACCAATTTCTGCTGGCCGGTGACTATCTGGTGATCGAAGACAGTGAAGTGAAACGGCCGGACATCCGAAAATTTCTTGGTGGGCACCCCGGCAACTACCTGGTCGATGCGCGATTTACCGATTTCTTTGGCCGGAATGCCACGTGCGCCGGAGATTCGATTTTTGTCAGGACACAGGTCCCCGACCGCCCGACATCGTAATGCGAGCTATGATTTGTGGCTTTGCCCTTGCCAGCTGGTTAATTCTTTATTCACATAGTCTAGTCATTTATCGGCTGAAAAACGTTTCGCAGCTCTTGTGGTCGGCCTTTGCTCCCGCACTCGACCCAGAACGACTCAATTCCGCAGCGATTGCATTAGCCGACAACGCGTTGCCGGACCTTTGCAACGAGGCATTCGGACATCATCGGGCAGGGCGATTTGCGCAGGCAATCGCCATCTATCAGCAGATACTTTCGGTCAAGCCCGACCTGCCGGAGATCTTTAACAACTTCGGCCATGCGCTGGCGGCACTCGGCAAGCCCGACGCGGCCGTTCTCGCTTATCAATGCGTCATCGAACTGAAACCCGATCACCCGAAGGCGCTTTGCAACTGGGGGCTCGCGCTCGCGGAGATGGGACGGTTCGAAGAAGCGGAGCAGAAATATCGCGAGGCCATCCGGATCGACGCTGGATTTGACGGCGCATACAACAACCTTGGACTGCTGCGCAAGGAAGAGGGACGATTGCCCGAAGCGAGACTGGCCTTCGAGCAGGCGATCCTGATGGCGCCGAGAAACGTCTCCTACTACGACAACCTCGCCGCTGTCAGGCCGTTCGTTGGCGGCGATCCCTACCTCACGGCATTGGAATCGTTTGCGGATGACGCTACGCTTCCAGCCGCTGACCAAATACATCTGCATTTCGCGCTGGCCAAAGCGTATGAGGGCATCGACAAGCCTGAACGCGCATTTCAACACCTGCTGAGTGCCAATCTGCTCAAGCGTCAGCAGACGTCTTATGACGAGGCCGCCACTTTTGGCAGAATGGATCAGCTCGGCAAGCTCATCGATCGCGATTTTATTGAGGCGCGACGAGGCAGTGGCTATCCGTCCGTGCTTCCGATTTTCATTATTGGCATGACCCGGCCGGGGACGACGCTGATCGAGCAAATATTGGCAAGCCATCCGGAGATTTTCGCCGCAGGCGAGATCGACCTCCTCGACAAGGTCGCGGGCTCCATACGTAGCACGCTGCCGGGATTCCCGCCGTTCCCGGAAATGATGCTGCAAATGTCGGCGGAACACTTTCGCACCTTGGGCGGCGCGCTACGTGGAGGGCCTCGCCGCCCTGGCGCCTGACGCCAAGCGGATAACCGACAAGATGACCGTCAACTTCCTTTTTGCCGGCTTGATCCATTTGGCGCTACCGAACGCAATCATTATTCACGCGGTCCGCGATCCTCGCGATACCTGCGTGTCCTGTTTCTCAGTACATTTTACCTCGCAGCAAGAGCACACCTACGACCTCGCCGAACTAGGTCGCTTTACCGACATTACCGGGACCTCATGGCGCATTGGCACGCGGTGCTGCCGCGTGGACGCATCATGGACGTCCATTACGAGGAACTGATTGGCGATCTGGAAGGCGTGGCCCGCCGCATTGTTCCCCATTGCGGCCTCGCCTGGGACGCCCGTTGTCTAAACTTTCACAGCACGGCGAGGCCAGTCCGGACAGCGAGCGCCACCCAGGTTAGGAAGCTTATCTACGGCGATTCGGTGGGCCGCTGGCGCAAATTTGAAGCTTTCCTCGAACCGCTCCTCGCGGAGCTGGGTCCGTTCGCTGCGTAGTGCGGCGTGCAGCTTCTACTAGTGGATCAAATCTAACATTTGAATCCGAAGAGGGATTCCCGGCGGACTCGTCGCGTGCGAGTCTGGCGCATGCGAACTGGAATTTCCATCACTCTCAAGCCCAGTGACCGCCGCCGTCTGGCAG
>JBAUGC010000943.1:0-4306 GCA_049679485.1 Xanthobacteraceae bacterium | reverse complement strand
GTCCTTGGCCCAATTGGCCTGGACATAGACGGATTGCGTGACGCCAGTGCCGGCAAGCTCGGCGAGGAATTCGCTGATCGGATAGTCACGCCGGATCGCCTCGTAAGGCCCAAAGATGCGCGGCTGCATCGGCCCGTCTAGCCAGGGGAGGTCGCGGCGGCGCCAAATGTGGTGATGCGCGTCAATGATCTCGGTCATGCCGTTCCCTCATTTCGATGTGATTGAATAGCCTCTCGAAGAGCCACTAGCCAAGCCTTCACTGGCGACAACCGCTAAGCATTCGCATATGTAGGGCTAAACATCCGGCTGCATTCGCGGGGCTTTTTAACTTCTGCAGAATCCGGGCCGGCGATAGAGTAAACTTAAAGGCTAATCCTCGGCCCCCGCCGAAACGGACGGAGAAGACTATGCGTATCGTTTGCATCGGCGGTGGCCCGGCGGGGCTCTATTTCGGTCTCCTCATGAAGAAGGAAAATCCGGCCAATCGGGTAACGGTCGTGGAACGAAACCGGCCCTACGACACGTTCGGCTGGGGTGTGGTGTTTTCCGACGCCACGATGGAAAACATGCGCGCGTGGGACGCCGAGACTGCGAATTCCATTGAGACTGCGTTCAACCATTGGGACGACATCGAGGTTCTGATCAAGGGCCGCCGGATGCGCACAACCGGCCACGGCTTCGTCGGCATCGGCCGCAAGAAGCTCCTTAATATCCTGCAGGCACGGTGCGAAGAGCTTGGCGTGGAGCTTGTCTTCGAGCGCGAGATCGACTCCGATCTGGAATTTCCGGACGCCGATCTCATCATCGCCTCGGACGGCATCAATTCCAAGATTCGCGGCCGCTACGAGGCCGAGTTTAAGCCCGACATGGTCATGCGGCCAAACCGCTTCGTCTGGCTTGGGACCAACAAGCTGTATGACGCGTTCACGTTCGACTTTCGCCGCACCGAGCATGGCTGGTTTCAGGCCCACATCTACAAGTTCGACGACAGCACCTCGACCTTCATCGTCGAGACCACCGAAGACATCTTCAAGGCGCATGGCCTCGATCAGGCGGATGAGGCGCGCTCGGTTGCTTTTTGCGAGGAGCTGTTCAGCGAGGTGCTTGATGGCGGCAAGCTGATGAGTAACGCCCGCCATCTGCGCGGCTCGGCGTGGCTCAATTTTGGCCGGCTGACGTGCGGCAAATGGAGCTATTTCAACGGACAGAGCCATGTCGTGCTGATGGGTGATGCCGCGCATACCGCGCATTTCGCCATTGGCTCCGGCACCAAGCTCGCGCTGGAAGACGCTATCGAGCTCACCAAGCAGTTCCGAGCGTTCGGCGGCACAGCAGACAAAATTTCCGAGGTACTGGCTGCTTACGAAGAAGTGCGCGCTGTCGACGTCGCGCGCATCCAGAACGCCGCCCGCAACGCAATGGAATGGTTCGAGGTGGTCGGCAGCCGTTACGCCGACACGCTTGAGCCGGAGCAGTTCATGTATTCGCTGTTGACGCGCTCCCAGCGCATCAGCCACGAGAATCTGCGGCTTCGCGACAAGAAGTGGCTGGAAGATTACGAGCGCTGGTTCGCGGCGCGCGCCGGAATCAATCTGGATCCTGACGGTCCGCCGGTGCCACCGATGTTCACGCCCTATCGGGTGCGAGGCCTCACACTGCCGAACCGCGTCGTGATGTCGCCCATGGCCATGTATTCGGCCAAGGACGGCGTACCTAACGACTTCCATCTCGTGCATTTCGGAAGTCGAGCGCTCGGCGGAGCCGGCTTGCTGTTTGGCGAAATGACTTGCGTTTCGCCCGACGCGCGCATCACGCCCGGCTGTCTTGGCCTGTGGAACGACGAGCAGGCTGCGGCCTGGAAACGGATCGTCGATTTCGTCCACACCACGACGGCAGCAAAATTCGGGCTGCAGCTTGGGCATGCCGGCCGCAAGGGTTCGACGCGACTCGCCTGGGAAGGGATCGATCAGCCTCTTGACGAAGGCAACTGGGCGCTGATTTCAGCATCGGCGCTGCCCTATATGGCGACCAGCCAAGTGCCACGCGCGATGACGCAGGCGGACATGGATCGGGTAAAGGCGGATTTTATCGCCGCGACCAAGCGCGCCATCGACGCAGGTTTCGATATTCTCGAACTGCACTGTGCTCACGGCTATCTGCTGTCATGTTTTCTTTCGCCGCTGACGAACCGGCGCACTGATGAATATGGCGGCTCGCACGAGAACAATGCCCGTTATCCGCTGGAGGTGTTCCGCGCAATCCGCGCGGTTTGGCCGCAAGACAAGCCGATTTCAGTTCGGCTCTCTTGTCATGATTGGACGGAAGGCGGCAATACGCCTGCCGATGCAGCGATCTACGCCAAAATGTTCAAGGACGCCGGCGCCGATCTGGTCGATTGTTCCTCAGGGCAGGTGTCTAAGGAGGAGAAGCCAGTCTATGGCCGCCTCTTTCAGACACCGTTCGCAGACAAGGTCCGCAATGAGGTCGGCATCGCGACCGTGGCGGTCGGTGCGATTTCGGAAGCCGATCACGCGAACTCGATCATCGCGGCGGGCCGCGCGGACCTCTGCGCGCTCGCACGGCCACATCTCGCCGATACCGCCTGGACCTTGCACGAGGCGGCCAAGATCGGCCTGAAATCGGTCGCCTGGCCGAAGCAATATCTGTCGGCCAAGCTGCAATATGAAACGAATCTTGCCCGTGCTGCAGCCGGTCCGCGGCCGAACTAAGAGGCTTGTACGGAAGTGACGGACCAGTCGCTCGATGATCGGCACATGCTTGTCACCGGCGCCGGTACCGGCATCGGCGCGGCCATTGCGAGCGTGTGCGCCGGAGCCGGCGCGCGTGTCACGCTTGCCGGCCGCCGCCTCGATCCGCTGGCCGCGCTGCAGGTAAAGCTCGGCAAGCGTGCTCACGTTGTGGCAAATTTCGACGTGGCTGATGAAGATAAAGTCCGCGCCGGGGTCGCGGCCGCCCGCAGCGCGTTCGGACCGATCGATATTCTCGTTAACAATGCCGGTGAGGCGCCGAGCGGGCCGTTTACAAAGACAGACTTGGCAACTTGGAACAAGGTGCTCGCCGTCAACCTCACCGGCACTTTCCTGGTGACGCGAGAAGTTGTGCCAGACATGATCGCGAAGCGCGCTGGGCGAGTGATCAATGTCGCTTCGACCGCGGGGCTGGTCGGCTATGCGTATGTGTCGGCTTATGTAGCCGCAAAGCATGGTGTCGTCGGGCTCACACGGAGCCTGGCGCTGGAATTTGCCCATGCCGGCATTACGGTCAATGCGGTTTGCCCGGGCTACGTCGAAACGCCACTGTTGGACCGTGCTGTTGACAATATCGTTGCCAAGACCAAACGCAGCCGCGAGGAAGCGCGCGCGGCGCTGGCATCATCGAACCCACAGGGCCGTTTGGTGACTCCCGACGAGGTGGCGAATGCCGTGCTGTGGCTCGCCTCCGAGGCCGCGAGTTCGATTAACGGTCAGGCGATTGCCATTGCGGGCGGCGAGGTTATGGTCGGGTAGGGCGAGGCGCAGGCAGCCGGGCTACTTGAAGCCTATAAATTTGAACCTTAAAATGATTTGCATCGGAACAAGATTGCGACTCGGCCGCGCAATGCTATCCAACTGACAAACGAGGCGTCGCGTGCAGGAAACCGTAGGCGTCCCGCTGGACGCAGAAACCAAGGTTGCCGAACGCCCCGGCGACCATGAGAGCGAATTGCGTCTCTGGTTGCGTCTGCTGACCTGCACGACCTTGATCGAAGGCGAGGTGCGCCGTCGGTTGCGGCAGGAGTTCGACGTAACACTGCCGAGATTCGATCTCATGGCGCAGCTCGATAAGGCGCCCGGCGGCATGACGCTCGGCGAGTTATCGCAGCGCATGATGGTTTCCAACGGCAACGTCACGGGGCTGTCGGAGCGGCTGGTGGCGCTCGGCTTGCTTGATCGTCGGCAGTCCCGCAGCGATCGGCGTGCGCAGATCGTGAGCCTGACTCCGGAAGGCCGCCGCGTGTTTCGCGCCATGGCCCGCGCGCACGAGGGCTGGATCGCGGAGATATTCTCCGATCTCGCTCCCGCCGATGTCGAAACTTTGATGCGGCTCTTGGCCAGGACCAAGGCCTCGGCGCGTGCCGCAATTGCCGGTGAGCCCTCGCAATGATCGGTGCCAATCCGGTAACTCTTCCGCTGAAGACCTATGCCGCGCAGCATGTGCAGCTGGCGTTTACCGGTGCAGTCGCAACAATCACGCTCAACCGTCCGGAACGCAAAAATCCGCTGACGTTCGAAAGCTATGCCGAGCT
>JBAUGC010000942.1:0-5457 GCA_049679485.1 Xanthobacteraceae bacterium | reverse complement strand
GTTCTGACACACCTGCCGCCGTCGCATCAACGTTTACCGAACGGCGTTTGGTATTGACACCTGGCTGTTAATGGCCTTTGAATCGCATTATTGATTTCTGATCAGCACTCCCGGAGTTGAACCATGCTTCAGTCGGCGATCCGAGCGCTTGAAGGCAACCCCGCAAGTCTGGCCGGACTTTTCCGGCGCCAGTTTGAACTCTGCCGCGTGCAGCCGGGCGAAACCATCGCCCTCGTCAGCGATCTTACGACCCGCCGCGAGTACATCCAGGCTGCGTTTGCAACGGCCAACGATCTTGGCGCCGATGTCTACGAGATGTGCGTCAATGCCGTGCCGTCCTGGACCAAGGTCGGCGTTCCTACCATTGGCAAGTGCAAGGGGACGCTCGATGCGGTCAAGGCCGCCGACATCATCGTGATCTTCCACGTGCCGCTGTTCACCAAATGGCTAAAGGAGGTGATGGACGGCGGCACGCGCGTGCTCATGATCATCGACGGCCCCGACGATCTCGAGAGTCTCATGTCGCCGAAGGGCCTCAAGCAGGCGGTCAAGCACGCCCACACGCGGCTTGCCAAGACCAAAAAAGTGCACGTGGTCAGCGACGCCGGAACCGATTTTACCTATACGTGCGGCGATTACCCGGTCATGAGCCAGTGGGGCTACGCCGACGAGCCCGGACATTTCGACCATTGGGGCGCCGGCCACGTCCATACTTTCCCCAATGAAGGTACGGCGAACGGCACAGTAGTGTTCCAGCCCGGCGATATCATCATCCTGCCGTTCTGCCGCTACGTGCAGGATAAAGTACGGCTCGAGATCCGCGACGGCTTCGTCGTCGATTTTGACGGCGGCCTCGACGCCAAGCTGATGCGCGATTGGCTGACCGACAACAAGTCGTCGCCCGACGACCGCGATCCGTTCGCGATTTCGCATCTCGGCTGGGGCCTGAACCCGCAAGCCCTGTGGTATGGGATTGCGCTCAACGGCGACGAGCCGGAGCGCAGCCGCGCCGCCGCCCGGACCTTCCCTGGCAATTTTCTGTTCTCGACCGGGCCAAACACCCAGGGCGGCGGAAAGCGCAACACTCGCGGGCATTATGACGTCCCAATGCGCGATTGCACCGTAATCCTCGACAATGAGGTGGTGATTGAGAAAGGCCGCATCGTCGATCCGGCAATGATTGTTGCGCGCGAGCTGCGCTGAGATTCAGAGGACTCTCCGTAAGCAATCGGTCCGCTAGCGCAATGCGACCAGAAGACTATCCGGCGCAGGAGCCGTTTTCGCCGCCGGCGCGCCTCTACCACGACATGGTCATGGGCCGGGCCGACCTCAGCGCCGCCGAAGAAATCCCGTATGGACCCGATCCTTATCAACGCGTTCTGATTTGGCGCGCCGCAAAACCGACCGGCATTCTCCTTGCCTTCTTGCATGGCGGCGGCTGGACCAACGGCTACAAAGAATGGATGGCGTTTATGGCTCCGGCGTTCGCCGACGCCGGAATCGGCTTCGCCAGCGTGGGGTACCGGCTCGCGCCCCAACACCTGTTTCCGATCGGGTTCGACGATACCTGCCGCGGCCTCGCACTGCTGATCGAGCGCGCGCGCTCGTATGGTGCAGAGCCCGATCGCGTGTTTGTTGGTGGGCACTCCGCCGGCGGCCACTACGCAGCGTTGATGGCTTTAACCCGCCCCGACCTCCGGCTGCGCGGCTGCCTGCCGATCTCCGGCGTGTACGATTTCGGTCCCGCCTCGGGACTATCCGCCCGTCCGCGCTTTCTCGGCAGCGCCGACTCCGGAAACGAGCAGCCGGCGAGCCCAATTGCGAACATTCCCTCGGCACCGCCGCCTTTTCTCATCGCCCACGGCAGCGAAGATTTCCCTCATCTCATTGTTCAGGCCCAGCGTATGGAAAACGCGCTGAAGGCCGCCGGTGGCAACGTCGAACTGTTGGCGCTCCCCGGCCGTACTCACTTCACCGCCAGTTACGCCGGCGGCGAGCCCGACGGCCCGTGGGTCGCACGGGCCGTCGATTGGATGTTGCGCATTTAGCGGCCAGCAGACCTGACACGGCGGCAAGCGTAGGGGACGCCTTGTTTGTTGGTCGGCGCGCGCAATTGGTATTGACTCAGTTCCATTTACCGAATGATATTTGGTATTGATGGGGGTTCGGGGATAGAGGATTTCTCTCCTGTCGCCGGGTGTCAGCGCAACGAGGGGACGGACATGCCTGCAGCACCGATCGTTTTTGGCCGCGAGTTCTTCGAAGTCGATCCGCGCTCGACTGCTTTGATCATCATCGACATGCAGAACGCCTTCGTCGCCGAGGGCGCAACCTACGAAACGCCCGGCGCTCGCACGATGATGCCTAATCTGGAGCGCCTGATCGGTTTTGCGCGCGAGCAACACATGCCGATTGTCTGGACGCAGTCGGATCACAGCGCCCCGTTCGGCGGGGTTATGCTGAAGAAATTCCCGACAATTCGCGAAGATAAGTACCTGTGGAAGGGCCAGCCGAGCTTCGAACTCTACGAGAACATGCCGCCGCCCGAGGAAAGCGAATACCGCGTGGTCAAACACAAATACGACGCGTTCTTCGAGACCGATCTCGACTCGATCCTGCGCAATCATCGGATCAGGACGATCATCATCGTCGGCACCGCGACCAATGTTTGCTGCGAGTCGACCGCACGATCGGGATTCTTCCGCGACTATCAGGTCGCGTTTCCCAGCGACTGCAACGCCACCTTCGATCCGGGAATGCAGGAAGCCTCTCTCAAGACCATCGACATGTTCTTCGGCCGGGTCATGACCACCGAGGATTTGCTCCAGGAGATGCGCACCGAGCTTGGCCGAAACGATCGCGTCGCGGCGGAGTGATCGTTCGGCGAAACGTCGGCTTGTGATGAAGTCGGGGAGTGACCTGCCAGAAAGATACCGTTACAGTGATACCGGGGAAATGAGGGGAACGGACGATGAAATTTAAAATCGGAATGATGAAGCTGCTGGCGTTGTTGGTAGCCGGGTTCTCGCTTGCCTCGCTATCGGCTTCCCCATCCTTTGCGCAAGCCGACCCGCATCGGCCGCTGAAGGTGGCGCTCATTCTGCCCGGTCCGGTGAGCGACGGCACTTTCAATTCGGCAGCCGCCAAAGGCATCAAGGCGGCGCAAGCGAAATATCCGAACATCACTGTGTCGATCCGCGAAAATACCCAGATGGCGCAGAGCGAAGCCGCTTTGTTCGAATATGCCAGCAACGGCTATGACGTGGTGATCGGCCACGGCTTCCAGTTTGCCGAGCCGGCAAAAAAAATCCATAAGCAGTTTCCGAAGACCTGGTTCGTGATCAACACCGCAAAGATCGCAGAGGCGCCGAATCTCGTGTCGTTCGACAATCGCTGGGGCGACATCGGCTACGTCGCCGGCGCGCTTGCCGGCGTCATGACCAAAACCGGGATCATCGGCGGTATCGGCGGCATTCCCGTCCCGGTCATCCTGGAATACAATGAAGGGCTTGAACGCGGCGCCAAACGCACTCGCCCGGACAGCAAAATGCTCTCCGCCATGGTCGGCTCGTTTTCGGATGTCGCCAAGGGCAAGGAAGTCACGCTGGCGCTGATCGAGAAAGGCGCCGACGTCGTGTCACCGACCGGCAATGAAAGCGTGATCGGCACGCTTGAAGCCGCGAAGGAGAAACACGTGCTGATGATCGGCACGGCGTTCGACAGCGCCGCCTTCGCGCCGGATACGATCGTGGCGACGGCGTTGGTCAACTTCGACGTCAACATCGACCTGGCTATCGGCAGGATCCTCGACGGATCGATCAAGCCGGAAATCTACAACCTGGGCTTTAAGGAAAACGGCATCGGCCTGTCCGGCTACGGCAAATTCGACAGCAAAATCTCGGCTGCGGACAAGGCAAAGGTCCAGGCCATCGTCGACGAGGTCAAGGCCGGCAAGACACCGGATCTGCCGAAAATCCGCTAAGGGTCGGAACAGACGTTGACACCACTGCTCGAGGCGCGCGGGCTGAACAAATCCTACGGTCAGCTGCGCGCCAACGACGACGTTTCGTTTTCCATCTTTCCCGGTGAAATTGTCGGCATTGTCGGCGAGAACGGCGCCGGCAAGTCGACGCTGGTCAAAATGCTCGGCGGGGCGCTAGCGCCGGATTCCGGAGAGATTCTGATTTCCGGCTCGGCCGTCGCGCTGCACTCCCCCGCCGACGCGCAAAAGGCCGGCATCTCGCTCGTCCATCAGCACTTCAACCTCATCGAGGATTTGACGGTCGAGGAGAACCTGGTCCTTGGCCGCCCGGAATTGCGCCACGGGATTCTTCACTTCAAGGACTTGCGGCCAGAGTTTCTGAGCGTTGCGGAAGACCTTGGCACGCACATACCGTTCGACGCTCCAATCTCCGCGCTCTCGGTCGGCGGCCGGCAACAGGTCGAGCTGATCCGCGCCCTGTTTCACGACCCGCGGCTTCTGATCCTCGACGAACCGACGGCCGTGCTGCCGCCCAACGAACGGGATCGGTTGCTACGCTTTATTCGCCTCCTCAAAGGCCGCGGCACGGCGACCATCCTGATCAGCCACAAGCTCGACGATCTTTACGATTGTTGCGATCGCGCCGTGGTAATGCGCGCCGGCCGCGTCGTCGGGGCGTCAGATTTTCGCCCCGATGACCGCGCCGAGCTCATTCGCCTGATCGTCGGGGCCGAGCTGCCGACGCCGGATATCCGGCATGGAACGCGCGGCGCCGCGCTCGTTACCGTCAAGGAGCTCGTAGTCCATCGCGATAATGGCACCGTGGCGGTTGATCACGGCAATTTCGATTTGCATGCCGGAGAGATCGTCGGGCTCTGCGGCGTCGAGGGCAACGGGCAGACCGAATTACTGCACGCGTTGGCCGGCATGCGGCCGATCCAGGCCGGCGAGATTACTTACGCCATCGGCAACGTGCCGGTGACGAATGCGGATGCAGCTTTACTGCGCCGGATCGGCGTCGCTCATATCCCTGAGGATCGGCTTCATTATGCGATTGTTGCGGCCTTCAGTCTGACCCTGAATTGGCTGCTGCGGAAGTTGAGCCAGCCGCGCTTCGCCACGTGGGGACTGCTGCGGCGTCAGGCGGCGGCCAAGGCGACCGCGGCCGCCATCAAGGACAACGACGTGCGGGCGTCGGGGCCGCGGGCCCGTATGTCCGACCTATCCGGCGGCAATCAGCAAAAGTTCGTCATTGCCCGCGAACTTGGCGATGACGTCGCGGTCATTCTCGCCGGGCACCCGACGCGCGGACTCGACATCCGCACCGTTGTTGCGATCCGCAACCGACTGGTCGCCGAACGCGCGCGCGGTGTCGCCATTCTGCTTCTGTCCGCTGACTTGTCCGAAGTCTGGGACATCGCCGACCGCATCATGGTGATGGCACGCGGGCGGCTGCGCGGCCCGGTTCCGGTCGC
>JBAUGC010000941.1:0-5302 GCA_049679485.1 Xanthobacteraceae bacterium | reverse complement strand
GCTCACAGCTGCGTGAAGACGCGCACCCAAAGCGAACTTTCAGCTGATGTCCAGGAACCAGATGGCGGCTCGCGGCTTATCCAGGGGACCGGCCATCCTTCCCCCCTTCCCCCCGTGCATGGCTGGTTTTCTTGGGCGCAGCCGCTGGACCGAGTCGGCTGCGCCCTATTTTTTTGCGAGGGTGATTCGAGGGTCGTTCCGGAAGGCGCGCGTAGCGCGACTATCGGGAATCCATAACCGCGCAGGCCAACGCCCGCGCCCGGGAATGACGATAATGAAAGTTACGCGATCGCTTGCCGTTCGCGCTGCCGGGCTTTGCGTCCGAAGAACAGCGCCTGACTGGCGACGGCTGAAACCACTGCGAGCTGGAACGGTTTGGCGATGAGGAATGCCGGCTCCGGCCGCTTACCGGTCAGGAACCGCTCGGGGTAGGCCGTGATAAAGATCACCGGCACTTCGAAGGAATCGAGCAATTCGTTGACGGCGTCGAGGCCGGAACTGCCGTCGGCCAGCTGAATATCCGCCAAAATAAGGCCCGGCGGCTTTTTGCGGGCGAGCGCAATGGCTTCGGAATGCGTGCGGGCAACGCCGATCACCCGGTGACCGAGGCTCTCCACCAGGGCCTCAATGTCCATGGCGATGAAGGTCTCATCCTCAATGATGAGGACGTCTGTGGCGATCTCGGCGGCAAGCTCACGGCCGGATTCCTCGACCAAACCGCGAAGGGTGGGTAAATCACAGTCTAGGATCTGCGCCGCGTCCTCTTCCGAAAATCCTTCGAGCGCCACCAGCAGGAACCCCTGCCGCGGCAGGGGGGTGATCTGGGTAAGGTGCTGTTGCGGCGTGGAGGTTGGCTCGGCAATATCGCTTTCGCCATTCAGTCTGACGGAATTCCAGATCTTGGTAAACAGGCGATAGAGCGCAACCCGTTGATTGGGAACGGATTCCAGCATCTTCGGGCTGGCGATCAGCGATTCCAGCGTGGCGGCGACATAGGCGTCGCCGGAAGCCTGACTGCCGGTGAGGGCGCGGGCATATCGGCGAAGGAACGGCAGATGTTGGAGTACGGCTTGCGATGTAGACAAGGACACACCCTCCCAGTTTCCCACGATGCTATTGGCTACAACGTCGGGGAGCCAGCATGGTTCCCCAAAATTGTTCCGCCTGCAGGAACCAATGGCGGGAAGGTGCGTTAAGCACCAAGCGGTGTGGGCAACCATGCGAATTGGCATCGAGGGCTCGGCGACGGGGGGAAGACGGAAATGAATACGGGCAAGCCAGTTAACCTAGAAAAGCCGACCCCGGCCCCCGAAGCGGACGAGCGGGAAGAGCACGCAGTGGACACGCCAGTCACCCACCAAAAAAGAGAGGTCCGTCTCGGACGCGAAGTGCAGGCTCGCATCGGACAGCAGCTTCGCGCCATGTACGACGAAGTCATCAAGGAAGGCGTGCCGCAGCACATCGGCGACCTGGTTCGGCGCCTGAGCGAACAGGATGATGGGGCGGCATGAAGCTGGATCCCACCATACGCGATCAAGTGCTCGCCACGGTGCCGAGCCTGCGCGCCTTCGCCATATCGCTGTGCGGGCATATCGATCGCGCGGACGATCTGGTGCAGGAGACGCTGTTGCGCGCGCTCGCCCATATCGACTCCTTCGAACCCGGTACCAACATGCCGGCATGGCTGTTCACCATTTTGCGCAATCTGTTTCGCTCCGAGTACCGCAAGCGCCGGCGCGAGGTGGAGGATGCCGACGGCCGCTATGCCGAAACATTGAAATCACATCCCGAACAGACTGGCCGGGTCGAATTCTCGGAATTCCGCGCGGCGCTCGCGAAATTGCCGTCGGAGCAGCGCGAGGCATTGATCCTGGTAGGCGCCTCCGGGTTTTCTTACGAAGAGGCCGCCGCGATCTGTGGCTGCGCCGTCGGTACCATCAAGAGCCGCGTCAATCGCGCCCGCACCCGTCTTGCCGACCTGCTCGCAATCGACAGCATCGACGATTTCGGCCCGGATCGGCCGACACGCGCTGTGCTCGCCGGCAGCGGCCGGAATTAAGCGGACGCCTTTCAGAACATCGTATTGGTATTGGCGGCGTGCTCCGGGATCTCCTGACGGACATCCCAGTGTTCGACGATCTTGCCATTCTCCAGCTTGAAAATATCGACGATGGCGTTGCCGCGGCTGCCGGGGGTTGGCACGTTGTGGACGTGCAGGATCACGTAGTCGCCATCGGCGAAAACACGTTTGATGTCGCTATGATAGTCGGGAAATTTGTTGCGCAGGAAGGCGAGAAAGGCTTTCAGGCCTTCCGGTCCATCGGTGGCCCGGGGATTGTGCTGGGTGTAGCGTGAGCCGAGAAACTTCGCCGCGGCGTCGAAGTTCTTCTGATTGATCGCGAGATCGTAGAATTCCACCACGGCCTTCTTGTTTGCTTCCGTCTGCTTTGCGTCGGCGGCGTAAGCGGCCGGCGCGGCTGCGAGCAGTGCGGCGGCAACGAGGAAACGAAACATGGCGACCTCCCTGGTAATTTGGGCTTTGTCACATATGCGACGGCAGATAAAGCGCGATCGCAGGAAAGGCAATCAGGATCACCAGCCGGCACAAATCGGTGATGATGAAGGGAATGACGCCTTTAAAGATCGTCGAGAAGTCGATGTCTCCGATCACGCTCTTGATCACGAACACAATCATTCCCACGGGCGGATGAATGAGGCCCAGCTCCACCGTCATGACAATGATGATGCCGAACCAGATCGGGTCGAAGCCGAGCTCTTTGATCACCGGAAAGATGATCGGCACGGTCAGGATGACCATGGCCAGCGAATCCATCAGGCAGCCGAGCACGATGTACATCACCATGATCAGCGCCAATACGCCGTAGCGTCCGATGCCAAGCCCGGTGAGGAAGGCGGTGACGTTCTGCGGCGTCTGCGTCACGGTGAGGAAGTAACCGAACAGTAGCGCGCCGATCAGCACGGTGAAAACCGCGGCGGCGGTGCGGGTTGCCTGCAACAGCGAGCGGCGGATATCGCTCAGCCCCAGCCGTCCGCGCACCACGCCAATAATCAACGCGCCGCCGGCGCCGACACCGCCGGCCTCGGTCGGGGTGAACAGGCCGCCGTAAAGCCCGCCGATGACGAAGATGAACAGGAGCAATGTTGCCCATACATCGCGGACGCTCTCGAGGCGTTGCTTCCATGAGCTGCGCGGCCCCGCCGGCAGATATTTCGGGCGCGCCCAGCCGATGATGGCCACCGTCGTCATATACATCGCGGCAGCGAGGATGCCCGGCAGGATGCCGGCGATGAACAGTTTGCCGATATCCTGCTCGGTGATGATGCCATAGACCGCGAGCACGGTGGACGGCGGCAGCATGGCGCCGAGCGTGCCGCCGGCCGCGATCACGCCGGCAGCGAACGATTGTGGATAGCCGTACCGCCGCATCTCCGGGTACGCGACGGTCGAAAACGTCGCCGCGGTCGCAACTGATGAGCCGGAAATCGCCGCGAAGCCGCCGCAGGCGGCAATGGTGGCGATGCCCAGGCCGCCGCGCCGATGGCCGAGAAACGTATTGGCGGCGCGAAACAGCTCCTGACTCATGCCGGAATTGGTGACGAACGCGCCCATCAAAATAAACATTGGAATGACGCCGAAGGTGTAGTCGGTCACCGTGCGCATCGAGGTGTGGCCGATGATCTTCAACGCCGCCTCGCCGTTCACCAGGTAGGCAAAGCCGGAGACGCCGACGAGGCCCATCGCCATGCCGACCGGTACGCGCATCAGCATCAGGCCGAACAGCACCAAAAAACCTATGATGGCGACGGTTTCACCGCTCACGGCGTTCACTCGACCGGCTTGATCTGGTAGCGGGTGCCGAATTCACCGGGCTGGAAGATCAGCCGATAGGTGCGGATCGCAATCAGCAGTACGGCAGAAACATCGCCCAGCCAGGCGACAAAGAAGAACGGCCAGGTCGGCAGTCGCAGATCGAAGGTCAGCACGTGATCGGCGCGGGTGGTCCAGACCTTGTCGTAGAGAGTGTAGGTCTGCACCGTGACCACGAACAAAAGCACCAGTGTGGCGAAAACGTCGATAAAGCGCTGAAATCGCGGCCCGACGCTGGCGTAGAGGAGGTCAACGGTGATGTGGGTGCCACGATAACTCGTCGCCGCGATGCCCCAGAAGATCAGAATGCCGAGCAACAACCGTCCGAAATCGTAGGCGTCCGGAATCTGCACGCTGAAAAAGTAGCGCAGCATGACGGATATGAAAATGTCAGCGGCGACAATGCCGACGAAGCCCGCCGCCACAAGCTCGATGAAATCGATCAGCCAGTTCATGGGGCCGCGTGCGCTGTGCTGCGCGACTTCGGTATGTTGTGCTTTGTCGGCTGTGGGCACGGCCATGTAAGCGTTCCAGATGACGACGGCAGCGAAGCGTTCCGCTGCCGTCCTTTCGACCGAGTCGCCAGCGGCCGAAAGCGCACGATGCGCTGCGGCGGCGGATTACATCAATAGGCCGCCTGGTATTGCGCCAAAGCCGCCTTCAATTCCTTCATGATGGTGTCGGGATCGCCGCCGACGGCGCGCACGCTATCGGCCCATTTCTTGTGCAGCGGCTCGGCCGATTTCTTCCACTCGCCAAGCTGCTCCGCGGTAATTGTATAGACTTCGTGGCCGGGCTCGGCCCGGATTTTTTCAATTCCGGAGTGCTCGAAATCCGCCCACGGGTCGGCGAACCTGCCGGCCCATTCGGTCGTGCAGTGGTCGTCGATCACCTTTTTCTGCGACGCCGACATGGCGGCATAGACGTTCGGATTCATCAGCCACTGGAATGTCACTGTGTTGGTCGGAGCGTCCATGTGATATTTCGTGACCTTGTCGACGCCGAGAAGCGGCAACGATCCCCACGGGAAATTCACCGCCTCGGCAACGCCCTTGGCGAGCACATCGCGAACTTCGGTGGCGCTCGCCTGCACATTGGTGCCGCCGAGCAGCGTCACCCAGGCGGCAACTGTCGCCTGCGACGGCCGGATCTTCATGCCTTTGATATCGCCCGGCACCGTTATCTTTTTGGTCCTGGAATGCCAGGTCAGCGGATCGAGGATGAACGAGAAGCAATAGTGCACGTCCTTCATCTCGGTCGCCGCGTATTTGCGGTACCAGGCATCGATGGCGCGAATGCCGCCGTGGGCATCGCCGACCATGAACGGCAGCTCGCCGGCCGCGATGATCGGGAAGCGGCCCGGCTGGTAGCCGGGATTGACGTAAACAAAATCGGCGATGCCGTCGCGCGCCA